>JBPCVB010000607.1:0-8483 GCA_051010855.1 Pirellulaceae bacterium
AGAGATATTTTGATGGCCTCGACCCCCTCGCGTTTCATTCGTGTAGTACTAAACGGCAAATCGGCCGGAAATCCCCAAGTGCGGTCGGCCGTATCTGCGGTTCGCGAAGCAGGTCATCGCGTTGAGGTACGAGTCACTTGGGAATACGGTGACTCAGTGCGCTATGTCGCCGAGGCCGTGAAAGATGGAGTGGATGTCATTGTCGCGGCAGGCGGAGACGGAACGGTCAACGAAGTGGTCACGGGAATGATGGCCACGGAAGAACCAGTCGCCAGTGCGCTGGCGATCATCCCCCTCGGCACCGCCAATGATTTTGCTACCGGTTGCGGTATTCCGATCGGTGATCCGTTGGCCGCCCTGCAACTGGCTGCATCCGGTCAGGCCGTCGCCATCGACATTGGTCAGGCTAACGAAAGGTACTTTGTCAATGTGGCCAGCGGCGGTTTTGGTGCCGAAGTGACCACGCAAACGCCGCCAAACCTCAAAAAGGCCCTGGGCGGTGCGGCTTACGTGGTTACGGGCATCGCTACCGCAGCGAAAATGACACCGCACCGGTGTACGGTTACGTTGCCAACCGGTGAATCACGGGAAGGTGCCGTATTCGTGCTGGCGGTAGGCAACGGTCGACAAGCAGGAGGGGGGCAGCAGCTTGCACCGAACGCCATCCTCAATGATGGCAAGCTGGATCTGATTGCTGTGCATGATGTCAACTTGTTGTCGTTTGGCAATCTGGTCAACGAATGGGTTTCGCTGGGCGATGCATCTAATCAAAACGTATCGTATGCCCAGTTGGAATCGTTTCGAATTGAATGCGAGGAACCGTTACAAGTGAATCTGGATGGCGAGCCGGTTCGCGAACAAGTCTACGAATTTCGCGCAATACCAAAGGCAATTCGACTGGTCTTGCCCAAATCGGGTCTGCCATTGGTGGAGGAAGTGTAGCCGACCAGACAGTCGCTCAGCAATCAACGAACACTGGCAAGATTGATGAACCGCACGGGCTCATATTCCTCGAAGCGTCGCCAGTTATTCATGGCTGCAGTGATCTTCACCGGGATGGCCGTATTGATCTGGATGCTGTTCGCGATTCCCGAAACAGCTCGGCTCGTGCAAACCGTTGACGACTGGTGGCATGACCTGATGGTGGATCTGGAATGGGCTCCCCTGGTGGGCGTGGCCAAGGTGTTCTCGATCGTGGGCAGTGTGTGGGTCATGCTGCCGCTATTCCTGCTGATCGCGTTGTGGCTGGGAATTCGCGACCAGTGGTACGGACTGAAAGTCTGGTTGGTGGCCGTGATTCCCTCGCAGCTGATTTCGGCGGCCAGCAAGTTGTTGTACGCGCGGCCCCGCCCCGATGATCGACTGGTCGACCCAACGACATGGTCGTTCCCGTCAGGCCATTCAACACAGGCGGCCGTGCTGGGAATCTGTTTGGCATTAATTTTGGCACCGCCGGGACGACGACGTGTCGCCTGGCTAACGATTGCCGTCGTTTACGCACTGATCATGGGCTGGACCCGAACTTATTTGCGCGTGCATTGGTCCAGCGATGTAGTGGGCGGGCTGCTGTTGGGAACCAGCTGCGCACTGTGGGCGGTGATGATCGTCAGAGGTCCGCCGCAAACGGAAAAACCTGGGGATGTTGGTAATGTTGGGCTGACAAATTAACCACGGAGACACGGAGGATCGTCCCCGAATTACTCCGTGCCTCCGTGGTCGATCAAATCGCGAACTCCAATTACTCAGAGGGCCAGTTTGCGCGTTGGGCTTTTTGTCGTCTCACCGACCCGGGTTGAGCGGTGGCAGGACCTGTTGGGTTGGCAAGGTGCGGGGACGAATCTTGTCGATACGGAACGTGGTCAATTTCGCTGACAGTTCCTGGCCGGACCAGGCATTCGACTGCTGCATTGCCGCTCGTTGTAGTTCGGAAAGTTCCGATGCGAGGGCATCATCGGGATGCCGTCGCAAAAATGCATCGATGGTAACCGCATTGGAACCCGACCACTCGAATTCCAGCCAGCGCATCACGGCGTTGAGTGCTGCGACCGGATCGTTTTTGGCACACGCCTTTTTGACCTTGGCAAACCTCGCCGTTTCGCTGTTATCGTATCGCTCGCGTCGCATGGCGATCCAGTTCCTGATTCGGTCGCAAAACGCCCAGTAAAGCCCGGCCAACACCAGAACAACCGCCGTTGCCGCCAACCATGCCCGATTTCGGACCATCCATCCACCGCGAGAGACTTCACTCGATCCCGGGGCCTCTCCGGTCGCACTTTCCTGTGGGGAGTTGTCGACGACTGTGATTGATACTGCCGGCAGCGTAATTCGCTCCAGTTTCTCAACAGCCATGTCCCACCAGGGAATTGCAACCGCAGGCATCTCGAACGTTCCTGGTCCCTCGCATACGTAGGTGATGGAATCAGAGCGTTGGCCGGTAAGCGAGCCTCGTTCCTCATGATCGGCAACTTCGGGCGAGCCGGAATACGCCGCCAGGCCTGCGGGTTTGGGAAACGAGATCGGTGGCAAGGCCATACCCGGTACATCCGTGGCTTGCAGCGTTATCGTGCGGTTAATCGCATCGCCCACTTCCAGCTGAATCTTTCCATCGTCCGTGACAGGCGGTTGCCAGGTTTCTTCAACCTGCAGATTTTCGGTTGAGATCAAGAGCGAAAGGCCCTCGGCTCCGGGCGGCATCCGCGCCTCGAACGAGAACGGCTGACTTGCAAGGTTTTGTTCTTCGGGTGGTTTGCCAAATGCCGGCGCGACGGAAAATCGAACAGGAAACTCAGGGATTTCGTAATTGCCTGGCCGGTGTGCGAAGACCGAGAAACGATGCGTTTGTATGCTCCACGTGTCACCATCGATTCGGTCCGAACTGACGCTCGGTGAGCCCGCCACTTTCATGATGATCAGGCCCGGTATCTCCGGTAAATCAAAACGGGCTGTCCCCGAAAACAAGGTGGCGGACATCAGTTCGATCATGAAAGTCGTCCGCTGGCCAACCCACACCGGCGATTCGGAAACTAACTCCGTACGCACCCGAGCGACGTCCTGAGCCGTGGCGAACTTGCCGGACGAGACCATCAATAGAAAGGACATCACGATGAGGGATTGCAAAATGCAAAATGCAAATTGCAAATTGCAAATTGAACACGCCGCGACTACCGGGTTTTCATTTGTTTTGAGTACGTGCCTCATTCTGCGGCACCTTCCTGTTTGGCGAGCTGATAAGCAAACTTGATTCGCAAAAAGTCGGCGGGTTTGGTCTGCACGCGCTGCAACCACAACTCGCGCAACGATTCGTCCGACATCTGTTCTCCGCTGCCGGCCTCAATTTCCTGAGTCTGTGACGCATTTTTGGCGCGATCATCAAACACGATTTCGTCAGCACCCAGCTGACCGCCTGTGCCACCGGCGTCGTCCTCGGGCGGTTTCAGCTTGTCACGCCGTGCGATGGCCAGGCCGCGATTTTCCTGCGCTTCGCGCCACTCCGGTTCGAATTGCATCGCCCGATCGAAACTGGTGATAGCCTCGTCATATTTTCCCAGCAGCATCAACGAGTTGCCGCGATTGAAGGCCGATTCGGCGTTATCGACACGGGCAAATGCAGCGGCTGCCCGCTCGAAATCCTTGCTGCGATAAAGCGCCGCGCCCTTGCGCAACGGATCCTCATACACCTCTGCCGCTTCGACGTACTGTTCCTGCGCAAACAGCCGATCACCCTGTTGGTCAGCAGTCAGCCACAGCTCCGGGGGCTTTCCAAAAACCGCCAGCAAACTCAGGACGACGAGCGCGGCAATCAAAATGGCGGCGATTACGGTTGAAGGTTTTTTCATTTTTTATCAGTCGTTCTTTGATAACCACGGAGGCACGGAGGCACGGAGGACAAGAACTTGTCTCTTGAAAGTCAGTCCACGCAAGTTGAATTCGTGGCAGAGGCATTCCTTATAAGCCGATTCCAGCAGGCCAGGTCCAATGTGCTTGTGCACTTCAATCGCCGCTCCGCAAATTCGTCCCGTCAGTTCTTCAAGTACCAACATCTCCGTGCCTCCATGTCTCCGTGGTTCTCTTTCGTTTTCATAACGGCTAATCCCAATTGACTATCCAGCCACGTCGAAACCAAAACAGGGTAATCAGTGCGATCAATGGTGTGAGCCAATAACCAGGATCCTTCCACCGGGCCCCTTCATCTTCCTGTTGCGCAGCGACGAAACTGGTAGTAATGTTTCGGGATAGCGTTTGCACATCACTCTCATCCGGCGTAACGAGGGTTAATGTGGATCCGGCGGCATCGGCACTGGCTTGAAGGGCCGCCATGTCGATCGCTGGAGCCGGTGGACTGCCAGGCGGCAGCGGCTTGGACTGGTCCCCGGCGACCGCCAGGATATGAACCGGTGCTTGCCGGGTTTCGGCAAGCTGTTGATTTTGACTGCCGTCGATTCCATCGGTAATCAACACGATCGAACCCGGAGTGCCGGCGCTTTGCAGTTGTTCATTGGCCAGAGCAATCGCCTCGGCAGCTGAATCTCCCTTACGCGGCATGATGGCGGGATCCAGATTGCCGGCAAACCACTCAATGATCTCGGCGTCGGCAGTCATGGGCATGACCAGATGCGCACTGCCAGCGTAGGCAATCAGGCCGGCTTTGGCCCCGGGTCGCAGAGCCAGCAAATCGCGTATCTTGTGCACCGATCGTTGCAGCCGCGATGGCTGAATGTCCTCAGCCAGCATTGTCGGCGTCACTTCCTGCACAAACACCAGAGTCGCCTGGTCACTGGCAAACGGCGCTGGCTCGCGTAGCCATGTCGGTCCCGCCAGTGCGACGGTCGCCATGACCCAGGCAAGCGCTAGTCCGTGAACTGGACGAAGGGTTTGATTCGAGTGCGGCAGGACCACCAGGTGCCGGAGTAAATGACCGTCGATAATACTGCCAAGTTGGCGGCTGGCGTCCTGCTTGCGCAAGATCGCCAGAACAATCAGCGTGATAGGGATCAAGCCCAGTAACCAGGCTGGTCTCAGGAAATGGAAGGAGTTAAAGAGGGCCGAGGTTCGAGGCGCGAGTGAAGAGGATCCGGCGAACATGAGAACACTTGTCACTGCGACTGTCACCGCGATTGCGGGCATGTTCCGCTGAGCCCTAAGAGATTGTCGTGCCGCATGACTTCCATGCCAGGCGAGACTAAGCAGGAGAAACGCGGCCAGTGGCCAATAGAACAGATCGGTCTGGGGCCGATCCGCGATCGTTTCCAGTTCCCTTGTGTCAAGTTCATCGAGGCGGCGATAGATGTCTTCCAGTTGGTTGCGGTCATCGGCGCGATAGAAGCCGCCACCGGTTTGACTGGCCATGTCGCGAAGAACTTCTTCATCGATTTTTTCCTCGCCAACAGCCTCGGGATCACCGACGGCGATGGTGTGGATGGTGACGCCCTTGTCACGCGCGATACGTGCCGCTTCCTGCGGCGGTACCTTGCTGCCGGTGTCGTTGCCATCGGTCAAAACAATCAACACGCGGTCTTCCTGTTCGCTGCGCTCGAACAGTGTCAGTGACAAACCCACGGCGTCACCAATCACCGTTTGCGGACCCGCCATCCCTACCTGCGCCTCGTCCAGCAACGTCCGACAAAGATCAAGATCTTCGGTAAACGGCGATTGCACAAAGGCGGCGGAGCCAAAAAAGATCAAGCCCACTCGGTCGCCTTCACGACGAGTCAGGAATTCGTCCAGGACCTGTTTGCAGGCTGTCAGCCGGTTTACCTGATTGCCATCGGCGTCGGTAAAATCCTCCGTATTCATTGATCCGGACAGATCAACCGCCAGCAACATGTCACGGGAGGGGATGGTCTTGGTGACCGGATCCCCGATCAGTTGCGGGCGAGCAACCGCGAGCAAAGCGCTTGCCCAGACCAACATCAGAACAATCCACGAAACCGTAGACCGGCGCATCGTCACCGCGCCCGTGGCAGGCAGTTGGCCGGTGAGTTCAGCGAGCCTGCTAATTCTCGGTATACGCAACGAGCTGCGTCCTTCGCGGTACTCTGGCAAAAACCTGGCGATCAAGAACGGCAGTGGCACCAGTAACAACAACCAGGGATGGGCCAGCGTGATCATGAAATTTCCGCCTTCTCCGTTGCGGGAGTCAGTTCATGGTCAGGCGTCTGGTGTTGGCGGATCCAGGCAGCAGCCAAATCAAACAACGAGTCCAACTGTGAAGGGGTCATTTGCTGACTGATCGTGCTGGACCAGGCGACATTCAGCATGACGCGTGCCTGTTCGGCGGAGAATACCTGGGCAGGTCCTGCCTGATTTAGAAACTGGATCCACGACTCACCAGATAATGACGCGACGCTGTCTCTGGGCCAGCCGGCCAGTGCCGTCCGCTTGAGTATCCGGTTGATCTCCGCGACGACCTGACCTGGTTTAGCCGATGTCGACTGACCGAGCGACTCACGCAGTGCCTTTAGTTCGTGTAACGCGGCCGTCCGATATCGATTCTTCCACCAGCGCCGCATGGCCACAACCAGCAACACCACGCCAGCCAGCAGCAACAGGGCACCCAGAACATACCAGCCAGGAGCCGGCGGCCACCACGCAGTCGCTGCGGGAACGACGATGTCATTCAGTCGTTCGAGACTGGCGGGATCTTGAGCAGATTCCTGCATGGTCATTGCCTCCCGGACTGGCCAGCGTGGCCGAGCAGCGTCCGAATCTGTTCCGCGACGCCTTCATCCGTGCGTATAGGCAGCAGCGGTGCAGCGCGATGGCGTGAAAATTTCTTTACGCGTTCCAGCCGCTCGTCGAATTGATGCTGAAACTGTTGCTGCAGTTTGTGACTGGCTGTGTCGACTTCCAGCTGCAGTTCACCTTCAGAAACAACGAGACGTCCAGCGTCGGGCAGTTGCTGTTCAAGTGGATCGTAAATGAATGCGGTGATCGCGTCGTTGTGCTGGCAAATTTGCGTGAACAGGCGTCTTGAATCGTCGTCGGCGCCGTAGCAATCGGAAATCAGGATTACCAGATAGTCGTGTTTGGCCAGTCGCCGGGTACCTTGCAAAGCGGCGTTTAACTGGGCCGGGTTGGCTGGGCCACGCACTGTTTTTGTGTCAGTTGCGTCCGTTCCCAGGCGGAGATTCATGTCTACGGTAGCGCGTAGAATCTGCATGACACGTGCTTCGCTGCGATGTGGCTGGATTTCAACGATCTCGTCATCGCTAAACACCAGGGCACCGACCCGGTCACCGGCGTCGAGGATGCGCCATGCCGAGAGCGCCGCACATTCGGCGGCGGTGACCGATTTCATCGCGCGGCGGCTGCCAAAGAACATTGACATGCGCTGGTCGACCAGCAACAGGGCAGGCCGGTCCTTCTCTTCGGTATATACGCGAACGTGAGGTTTCTGATACCGCGCAGTGACCTTCCAGTCGATATTGCGGATGTCGTCACCGGGCAGATAGCCGCGGATTTCCTCAAAGTTCAAACCGCGTCCGCGCAACCGTGACGCGTGGCGACCCGCGAGAATGCTGTGAACCGGTTGACGCGGCAGAAAAGTGAAGCCGCGCGCCTTGTACTGTAGCCGCACCAGTTCGTCGAGACTGGCATAAACGCCGGCCTCAGATGGCGACGGAGTTCGGGGTTTGACTCGCGGAAATTCCATATTAACTTCAACCTTAACCTTAACTTTAACTCCGAGCTGCCGCGGTTAAGGTTTAAGTTAAGGTTGATGTTTAAGTTAGCACATCGCCGGCTTCGTATTCCATGCTGTCTTCTCGCAACCGATCGCCGGCTGCACTTCTCGCAAGGCCGGTAAGCATCGCGACAATGGACCTTAACTGCTCTTTACCGGCTTCAATCTCGTTCACTTTGGCTTCTTTCATGGCAACCAACACATCCAGACAAGCACCGCATTCAAGAGCAGATCCTTTGGCGATGTCGTAAAACCTGGCTTGGTCATTGCCACTGTGTTTCCCGGCGCCCTCGGCAATATTCAGAGGCACCGAGATGTAAGCCCTTTTGAATTGATTCAGGATGGGGCCCGTGATTTTTCTGGTGGCGACCAATTTCGTGGACCAGGCAACAAATTCAATTGATCGTTTGTAAACCTCGAGCGATTCGTGTGAGAGGTAAGGCATGGGGCGAAGTTAAGGTTTAAGTTAAGGTTAAAGTTAAGGTTAAGGTTAAGGTTAAGGTTGAAATTAAGGCTGGGTTATGCCACCGCTACCTGGCTGACGATCTCCTTGATGACGTGATCCGACGTAATACCATCTGCATGGGCTTCATAACTCAATTTGATGCGGTGACGGAAACAATCGTTCACAATGGCGCGAATGTCATCGGGGGTAACATAATCGCGACCGTTGAACCAGGCCTGGGCGCGGCCGACCTTGTCCAGCGCGATGCCGCCACGCGGGCTGACGCCGACAAGGATCCAGCGTTTCAGGTCTTCGCTGTATCGTCCCGGGTCGCGTGTGGCCGTGATCAGAGCGACG
>JBPCVB010000608.1:0-4297 GCA_051010855.1 Pirellulaceae bacterium
CTCCAGACGTCGACCCTCCCGGCGACGCAGTGGTCCGGTCGCCAATACCGCGGCACCTCGCAAGGAAAATCTGGTGCTGGAATTGCCAGCCACCGTACGCTCGTTTTCAGAAGTTGCCGGTATTCCGGCGGTCAAGGTGCTGTTGACCCTGCAACAAATGGGCGACGAAGCCGCCAAAACGATCAACTCGCCCATGTCCGATGAGATGGTTGATGTGCTGATCGAAGAATTCGGTATCGAGCATGTCGAAGTCAAGGCGCAGGAGACACTGGAAGACAAACTCATCGATTCGCTGGAGAATCGTGAAGACGATCCGGCTTCCCTGGTACCGCGACCCCCTGTCGTCACTTTCCTGGGTCACGTCGACCACGGGAAAACCTCGTTGCTGGATGCGATCATTGGCATCAATGTCGTTTCGGGCGAAGCCGGTGGCATCACCCAACACATTCGCGCCTACGAAATCGACAAGAACGGACAAAAGATTGCGTTCGTGGACACACCTGGCCACGAAGCGTTTACCGAAATGCGTGCCCGCGGTGCCAATGTCACCGACATCGCCGTTTTGGTTGTGGCTGCCGACGACGGCGTGATGCCGCAAACCGAGGAAGCGATCAGCCATGCCAAGGCCGCCGGCGTTCCCATCATTGTGGCCCTGAACAAGATCGATTTGCCGGGAGCCAATCCCGACAAGGCACTACAGGATCTGGCCAGTCACGAATTGCTACCCAGTGAATGGGGCGGCGATATCGAAGTCGTACGTACCAGTGCAATCGATGGCACGGGCATGGATGAACTTCTGGAAACCATTCTGGTGACCGCCGAACAGCACGAATACCAGGCCAACCCCGAACGACCCGCCATGGGGACGTGTCTGGAAGCCGAACAGGAACCAGGCCGCGGCGTGATTGCCAAGTTGATGGTTCAGAACGGCACCCTGAATATCGGCGATGTCGTCGTGTGTGGTGCTGCCCACGGGCGAGTCAAGGCGTTGTACAACACACTGGATGCCAACAAGACCATCAAATCGGCTGGACCCTCAACACCCGTTAACCTGACGGGTCTTGATGTGGCTCCCGAAGCCGGTGACCGCTTCTACGTACTCGACGACATCACCGAAGCACGTACGATCGCCGAGTCACGCGAGTTCGCTTCACGACATCAATCGCTTTCGGGCGTTACCACCCGGGTGTCTTTGGAGGATTTCCAGGAACGGCTGGAATCGGGCTCGCTCGTAAGTATTGAAGATGTCGTTACTTTGAACCTGATCATTCGAGCTGACGTGCGTGGTTCGATCGAGGCGATTCAGAAGGAACTTGGCAAACTCGACCACCCGGAAGTCCGTGTCAATGTGTTGCAGGCCCTGGTGGGCGGGATCACCGTGGCCGATGTGCGACTGGCTCAGGCCTCCCAGGCCGTGATTATTGGCTTTAATGTGGTGCCCGATGATGCGGCACGCAGCCTGGCCGATGACTTGCAGGTCGAGATTCGCCGGTACGAAGTGATTTACAAGGTGACCGACGATATCCGCGCCACCCTGGAGGGACGCCTGAAGCCCGAGGAACAAACGGTCGAACTCGGTACGGCCATGGTTTTGCAGGTCTTCAGCATCTCGCGTGTGGGCTCGATCGCAGGTTGCCGGGTGATGAGGGGCAATATCGAACGGGGATGTCGTATTCGATTGATCCGTGACAGCCGCGTCATTGGTGATTATCCTCTGGACTCGCTGAAACGTGAAAAGGACGATGCGAAAGAGGTCAAAAGCGGCATGGAATGCGGCATCAAGCTGGCCGGTTTCAATGACATCAAGGAAGGCGATACGCTGGAAGCGTACAAAATTGAAGAAGTCGCTCGAACCCTGTAATTCCCGGATCTGACGTACACACAGTTATGAGTTCCCGACGCGCCCTGAAAGCGGCCCAGGCCATCCGCGAAGTCGTCAGTACCGCGATTCTGCTGGAACTGAAGGACCCCCGTGTCAGTGATGTCACCGTCACGATGGTGGAAGTATCGGGCGATTTGCGGGCCGCCAAGGTTTATGTGTCTATCATGGGCGACGAAACCAAACAGCAGCTGTGTCTGCACGGATTACGCAGCTCCTCAGGCTATCTGCAAAAACGGGTGGGCAACCGTATCGACACACGTTACACGCCGCGATTGAAGTTTGTACTCGACAAGGGTGCCCAAAACGCCATGGAAGTGACGCGTATTCTTCAGGAAGTCTTGCCACCGGACAACGACGAGGATACGGACGAGGAACTGGCAGCCGGCGAGGCTGCGGCCGTTGAAGGCATCGAGGCGATGCCCGAATCTGATCGCGACTAGTCATTATCAAAACTATTACAACCACGGAGCCACGACGCCAACATGGCTGTTTCCAACCGCGCTACGAAACTCAACAAGTTGCACAGGGTTGCCAAAAAACATTACCAGCCGGTCATGCCGTCGGGCGATCGCACGGTACTGGAGCATCTCCTCTACGCTTGCTGTCTGGAGGACTCGCAATTTGATGCTGCCGATACAGCATTCGCCCGCTTGCAACAGGGCTTTTTTGACTGGAATGAAGTTCGCGTGACGACGGCGGTTGAACTGGCCGAGGTCATGGATTGCCTGGCCGATTCGGCGGCAGCGGCTACCCGGCTGAAAAAGACGCTGCATTCGATGTTCGAGACGAATTACTCCTTTGACATCGATACATTACGCAAGGAAAACCTCGGCAAGGCCGTCCAGAAAATCGAAAAGTACAAGGGCATTTCGCCCTTTGTCGTCTCGTACGTCGCCCAAAACGCACTCGGCGGACATTCCATCGCGGTCGACAATTCGCTGATCAATCTGATGTACACCATCGGTGTGATTGATGAAAAGGAAGCCGCCAAGGGGCAGGTCCCGGGACTGGAGCGGGCCATTCCCAAGAACAAGGGCGTGGAGTTCTTTTCGCTCGTGCATCAGTTGGCCGTGGCCTACACCAGTTCACCGTTCAACAACGATGTGCGCGCGATCCTGATCAGCATTTCGGCGGACTCCAAAGACCGCTTCCCCAAACGAACTCGCAAAAAGAAAGCTGCACCGGAGCCGGCGGCCAAGGCCCCTGCCAAAGCCTCGGCCACTGCCGCTCGCACTTCGACCAAAAAGGCGGCCAAAAAGAAAACGACGACCCGCGCTGCTGCTGCGAGCAAAAGCAAGGCGACGAAAAAACCAACGACCAAGAAGACAACCAAAAAGAAAAAGGTGACGGCGAAGAAAGCCACGACCCGCAAGAAACCGGCCGCTCGCAAAACGACTCGCAAATCACCATCCAAAAGATTGGCCAGAAAAAAACCGCGATAGCGCATCCACCTCTCCCGAGACCGGGAGAGTTCGCCGCGAAGCGGCGGGTGAGCTGGAATTCACCTCTCCCGAGACCGGGAGAGGTCGCCGCGAAGCGGCGGGTGAGGGTTGAATAGCTTGCCGGCAACTACAGATATCCGAGATCAGCCAGAAACAGGAGCTAGCCAGCCATGGCCGGTCACAGTAAATGGGCCAACATCAAGCACAAGAAAGCCGCCACGGATGCAAAACGCGGTAAGGTGTGGAGCAAGCTGAGCAAGGCGATCATCGTCGCTGCCAAATCAGGCGGCGGTGACCTCGACACCAACATCCGGCTCCGTACGCTCGTCGCTGACGCCCGGGCAGTCAGCATGCCCAAGGACAACATTGAGCGGGCCATCAAAAAAGGCAGCGGCGAACTGGATGGCGCCGATGCATTCGAGGAAATCATCTACGAAGGTTACGGAGCCGGCGGCGTGGCCGTGATGTGCGATATCCTCACTGACAATCGCAACCGCACTGCTCCTGAAGTACGCAAGATCTTTGAAAAACACGACGGCAATCTCGGTGCGACTGGCTGTGTTGCCTGGATGTTCGACCGCCGGGGCCTGTTTGTCATCACGCGGGATGCGGTCGATGAAGAGCAATTGATGGATCTGGCTCTCACCGCCGGTGCCGAGGATATCAGGACTGGCGACGAGGAATACGAAGTCGTCTGCGATCCGGATCTGTTTTCCGATGTGCGGCAGGCGGTGGACGATGCCGGGATTAAATGCTTGTCCGCCGAAGTGACACGCATCCCTCAAAACACCGTCGAACTCGACACCGAAACCGCCCGCAAGGTCCTCGCGCTCATGGAAGCTCTCGACGACCACGACGACGTGCAAAACGTCTCTGCCAACTTCGACATCCCTGAAGAAGCGATGAGTAGCTTGTAGGCAGTAGGCAGTAGGCAGTAGGCAGTAGGCAGTAGGCAGTAGGCAGTAGATCGGCA
>JBPCVB010000609.1:0-5539 GCA_051010855.1 Pirellulaceae bacterium
CCCGGAGTGAAGACCTGCAGGTCGACGGAGTCCCGGAACTTGCGAATGCGGTCACCAGTCTGGCCCCAGCTCTTCAGCCCCTTGCGCCACTTGGCAGCTTCCTCCGCTGCAAATTCATCGGGACTCATGCCTTCGCGACTGGCCTGGGATTCGTCGATCCATGGCCGGAAGTCCTGCGCCGATAACGCGGGGAACGTCAGCAACAAATTTGAGATATCGCCTTTGGGGTCAATCACGATCGCCGGGATGCGATCCAGCCCGGCTTCTTCCAGCAGATCGAGGCATAGACCGGTTTTGCCGCTGCCGGTCATCCCGACGACGACGGCGTGAGTCGTCAGGTCCTTGGAGTCGTATAGCAATGGCGCGGGCGAAGCTTCACCGGTATCGAGATCGAGTTCACGACCGAGAAAAAAAGCGCCCAGCTTTTCATAGTCCTGCATGGCTGGTTCCGGAAGGGTTTTTTCAAAGAGGGCACCGGATCGGCATTGGACCCGGATGAGTGACGAGCGGGCGGCACAGCCACAAAAATGGCTGGCCGTGAAGAAAATAATCTAGCCGGAAAGGCCCAAAAACAAAATCCCGCCGATGGCTTCATTCAGGAGGAGTAGCGGACCTGGCCACAGTGCCATGGTTGGCGGACAGGAAATACCAGGAATGGTCCGTACCGGCTTTCATGATTCATTCGGAAGTCTGGTGACTTCCGCTACAGGCCGAGGCAATTATCGACCGCGTTTCCAGCGTCGAATGTATCGGTTAGCCTCACCGCGATTGGGAAACTCGTAATACTCAAACTTGACGTGTTCCTGTTCGTATTCGCTGAGACTTTCCTTCACCGCCTGGGTCCATTGGGCCAGGCTGCCCTCGTCGGGATAGAAACAACAGTGCTTGGTGTCTTCATTTAGTCCGGGCACGACCGCCGTACCGACATAGTGCGGATAAGCTTCCACGGGCGAAGTATATTTCTGACGCGCCATGTATTCGACCATGGCATTTTCGAAGGCCTCGACGTCGTCACCGAAGAATTTCTTGAAATGAATCAGGTTGTAGTCGACGTGCGGATCCTCAGGATCTTCCGGATACATGCCTTGCAGCGGCGGCATACGGGACAGGTAGCACATGTAGCGATCGAATTTTTCCTTGTGTTGTTCGGCGAGGTAATGCGTGATGGTCCACGCGGACGCGTAACCGGTAGCACTGAGACTGGCGGCACTGACGGTCCGGGTCACGGTGTCGCCGTCGAAACCCTTGACGAACTGCATTTGCAGAAAGCCTTCCAGATCCCACATCCGCATGTCGTTGATCTTGCCGGCACCCTTCCATGCGAACTTGTGACCCAGTTTGGTCGGAGCCATGTACTCGGCAATGCCTTCGCCCAGCCACATGGGCCAGCGGGACAAACGCTGTTGCACGCCAATGTTGTGCAGGATCTGGTGCGCACCCTCGTGCGCGATCGTTGACAACAATTGTTGTTCGGCAAGATCGTCGCGGCGACCGGCCAGCGATGATTCCTGTTTCAGAATCACTCGATTGCTGGCGATCGCGTAATAGGCCGCAATGCCGCGGGGCACTCGCTCGTAAGCCTGAAACTGGTCGTCCGTGTGAAACATGATCACCGGCAGAATGACATCCGGTTCGTGCACCTCGATTCCCTGTTGGGTGCAGTATTCCATTACGCCTTCCAGCATCGTTTCCATGACTGAGGCCGTGACCCTGGCGAACTCGGGCGACGCGTTGTACACGAACACAAAGTGATCAGTCTGATGTGTTTGAAAACCGCGCAGACGAGGGTCATCCAGCAAGGACTTGGCCATCGCGGCATGATTCATTACCTCGAAGGGTCGTTCGGTCGGGTCCACGTCGCTGGCCAGACGACCCACGAGTTGACCGTCCGGTAACTTAACGATGAAATTGTTGCCCACCTTGACGTGCACACGGGCCACGCAGCCGCTGCCGTTTTCGTCGGTCGTCCATACATGTTCCGAGGCATACGGGACGATTTCGCCTTCGGGTAATTCGACGCCCAGCATTTCCGGAGCCAGTTCAATTGCACCGAAGATTCTGGTTCGCTCCTCATCCTGGCCAGAGACTGAGTTAACAGGACCGGCAAACACCAGGACCAACAAAACGAAGCGTGTCACGCGGGCTATCCAGCTGGGCATTTGAACTGATCCGGTGGGCAATGGGTGGGATAGTGCCAGACATCGGTTGATCGCGACGGAAGTCCCATTATCCGATTGGCGTTTTGGAGTGTCAAACACTCAAGGAACCCAACGTCCCGTTTACCGGGATGCTTCCCCATCACTCTTCGCCGACGGAATCATCTCCAGCAACACCACGACTGGCCGCCGTGCCCCATGTCGTCTGGTTAAATTGCTGGCTGGCCCCGGGTGCAATCGTCAGCCACTGCCATCGTACATCGTCGTTAAAAACCAGCCGCGCGACCCAAACAAGCTGGCCAACGTGATACGCGATATGGTTTAGCGATCTCATGATGGCTTCGGGAACCGTGTGACTTTGGCCGCGGATCAGCACGGTGCGTTGCAAGTCGGGCTCGGTCAAAACATCAAGTGTCTTTACCAGGCACTGCCAGCCGTCGTCGAACCATTGCATCAGTGACTGGCGATCGCCGGGCCAGTCCACGAATTCGGCGTCGCGGTCACGCGTATCCTTTTCTCCATCCTCATCCAGAAAACTGGTCCAGCGACTTTGCAGATTGCCGCCCAGATGACGCAACAACACGGCCACACTGGCGAAATTGTCGGCTGGACGCTGCTCGAACTGTTCATCCGACAGCTGAGCGACCGCCGCATCGATCATGCGACGGTAACCGATTACTGATTGCCGGGCTGCTTCCAGCCACGTTGCATCAACAGCCAAGATGGAATCCTGTGGACAGGGGGAATCAGCGATCCCGCCGATTCGAGGATCGGGAAAGTTCATTCAGTTGTTGTTCAAGTCGTTGCAATCGTCGGTTGATGGCATCGATTTCTCGTCGTGAGTCGCTGCGGAACGATGGGCCCGGTCGCTCCAGTCGCTGTAAACGTCTAAGAATGTCTTCCAGCTCTCGCGTTTGACTTCGCGACGGGCGAGCGTCGGATTCAACTTCAACGTTGCGCCTCCGGTCTGTGCGAGGGCCGTCAGGTGCGTCGTCGCGGCGCGATTGCGATTCCTGAGTCGAACTTTCGCTCCGGCTTTCGCGACGCCGCTCTACCCGCCGCTCTTCAGTTTCGCCGCGAGGACGATCGCGACGTGCTGCATCTCGCTGAGGGCGATCCCGGGTCGTGGCGGCCTCGATGACGATGCGGATCTGGCCGTCCTTGTTCTCAATATTGATGGCCAGCGTATCGTCGGGGTTGATCATGTCGCGGGAAACCAGCACCCGTTTCAGCGCGTTTGCCAGTTCATCTGATTCGACGGACCGTCTGCGTTGCGCACTCGAACCCTCATCTTCCTGATTGTAGGCGCGTTCGATCATATCGAGGAATTGTTCCTCGGTCTGCCGCCCGCGCCTCTCAGTCTGATCGCTTTCTACTCGGCGTTCGACTTCCACGTCCCGGCGATCGTCACGATCCGCGCGGCGATCACGTTCCTGGGCCAGCAGCGGGCTGGTCCCCAAAATCAACCAGATTGTCATAATGGCCGTGGATCGAAACATGGCGGATCTCCTCGGATAGTCTGATTTGCGGATTCTGGGATCGGTAGCGTTGTCATCCGTCAACAATAAACACCACTGCGATTCACAAGTACCGAACAATTCCCATTCTACTGGTTGTCCAGCACTTTTTCCTTGACGCCACCATGAGAACACTTTTTCGCGAAGCCCGTATGGTGCGTCCGGCGGGCATTTTGTACGGCAATCTGCTGGTTGAGGATGCGCGAATTGCCGACATCGACGTGTCTCCAGATACGTCAGCCGACCACGTGGTCGACGTTGGTGGTAACTGGCTGATCCCCGGTGTGATTGACGATCAGGTGCACTTCCGCGAACCCGGTTTGACTCACAAGGAAGATCTGCGGCACGCGACCCGCGCCTGCGCCCGGGGTGGCGTGACGTCCTTCCTCGAAATGCCAAACACCAACCCGACCACCACCAGCGTGCAGGCTTTGTCTAACAAACTGGAACTGGCCGCCAGTCGCTGTCTGGTTAATTACGGGTTCTACATTGGCGCAACCAGCGAAAATCTGTCGGAATTGCAAGCCGCCACTCGCACGCCCGGGATCAAGATCTTTATAGGTTCCAGCACGGGAGATTTGCTGGTCGACGAACAGGCGGCACTCGAACTGATATTTGCCGAGACGACACTGCCGATTTGCGCTCACTGCGAAGACGAATCGACCATTCGCACCAACACCGCCAGGTACAAGGGCGGCACGGACGTAGCGACGCATTCGCGGATTCGGGATCACGAAGCAGCCCTGGTTGCTACCCGTCGCTCAATTGATCTGGCGACGCGACACCGACACCGGTTTCACGTGTTGCATGTGTCGACGGCCGATGAAATCCAGCCAATTGTCGATGCCCGTCCCTGGGTGACCGCCGAAGTCTGTCCGCATCACCTGTTCTTTAACATCGACGACTACGATCGACTGGGCTCACTGGTCAAGATGAACCCTTCGATCAAGACATCTGCCGATAACAAGGCATTGTGGCAGGCGCTGCTTGACGGAAAAATTCAGGTTGTAGCAACTGATCACGCACCGCACACACTGGACGAAAAGTCGCAGCCCTACCCTGCCTGTCCCTCGGGATTGCCGGCCGTGGAGAACTCATTGCCGCTGATGCTGAACGAAGTCAACCGCAAACGATGCACAATGGAACAGTTAGTGGCATGGATGTGCGATGCGCCGGCCCGTGTGTGGGATATCGCGGGCAAGGGCCGGATCGAAGTTGGCTTCGATGCCGATCTGGTGGTCGTCGATTTGCAGCACTCCGAAACGATCCGCAATGACGAGCAGCAAACCAAATGCGGCTGGAGTCCGTGGGATGGTGTGACCTTGCAAGGCTGGCCCATGCAAACGTGGGTCATGGGCAAGGAAGTGTTTCGCCGCGAGAAAGGCGGCGACAACTGGTTTGCCACTGATCCGCTGGGCGCAGAGATACTGTTTGATCACTCGCGTGGCGGGTTTTTTGAGTAGCCGAAATCGCCAGAAGTTGCCGAGTGTTTAGAAAGCTGCTCGTGGTATAAGCACCGGATTGCAGGTGAGAGGCAATGTAGGCGATTGCAAATTGAAAAATGCAAATTGCAAATTGCAAATTTGATGTGCCGGCCGCTGGAAAACGCAACGATAGCGGCTCGGACGGAGCCTCGCCCTCCCCTTACCTGCAATGTCTGCTGACCTAGTCGTCGCGGCCGTTGGTCATGGTGCCGAGGCGTTGCTCACGATGTCCCTTGCCACGGTCGCCGCCTGCGTGCGTGGGCGATTGCCCACCGGCACCGCCCGCTGATTCCAACTTGATGCCCAGTTTCGTCAGCAACTGTTTGACTTCGCGATCCCGTTGTTGATCGAGTTGTGCGAGCTGGCCCTCGAGCTGCCGTTG
>JBPCVB010000610.1:0-13970 GCA_051010855.1 Pirellulaceae bacterium
GTGGAATGAAGTTAACGGCAACGGCCAAGCCGATGTTAAATACGGCAAGGCTGGCAATCTACTGTTCTGGCCTTCCTCAACAAGGTACGTTTTTTGCCGTCTATTGCCAATGGCAGTCAAAAATACGGTGGGTTTTGACCAGCTGGGCCCCGCCTCGCTCAAGAGTACCACGAGACAACGTATTGGATTCCAGCACCCACGAGAATTCGCAGTCCACGATACCCCATTCGATGGCATCGTAGATCATGCTGGCCATCAAGACGATGCCGAGACCCCAGCGCTGGTATTTGGGCAGCACATTGGTGCTGACCAGACGAACCCGATGCAGGGTACGTCGTTTCCTCAGCAGCTTGAGAAACCCGAACGGGAACAGTTTCCCATCGATTTCGCGGATCAAGGGATTGTAGTCCACGAGCCCAAACACAGCCCCGACCGGTCCCGTTTCATCCTCGGCAATGGCCGTGATCTCGGGCACGATCAGATGTTTGAGGCCTTTGGCTTGATGATCCAGTTCCCCCTGCGTCAGCGGCACAAATCCCCATTGGCCTGGCAGGGATTCGTTGTAGATGTTTACAAATTTTTGCACATCCTGCTTAAATCGTTTTCGATCCAGTCGGCGCACATTGAGATTGAAACGCTTGACGGCCTCTTCGGCCACGAAACCCATCTTGTCGTCGATACTCTCGAGCATGTCCTTGTGAGCATAAAAGGACAACAGGTCGTGGGACTTCTCGAATCCATATCCCTCAATCAATTCCTGATAGTAGTCATGGTTGTACGTCATCATAAATGAAGGCGGACTGTCGAAGCCATCGATCAGCAAGCCACATTCATAATTCATTGCAGGGTTTAGCGGCCCCCGCATGTCGTGAATGCCGCGCTCCGAAAACCATTCCTTGCAGGCATCAAACAAGGCATCGGAAACCGCGCGGTCATTGATGCTCTCGAAAAACCCGAACATACCCCGCTGTTCTTTGTAGTAACGGTTGTGACCGTGATCGACAATGGCAGCAATGCGACCGCACACCTGATCATCGCGCATCGCCAGAAACGTCTGAATCTCGTTTTCGTCGTAAAACGGGTGGGACTTGTAGTTCACCAGTTCCTTCTGGTTTTGACGCAACGGAGGCACCCAGTTGGGATCGCCTTCGTAATGTTGCCAGGGAAATTTCAGGAACTGGGCACGCTGGCGTCGCGAAGTGACCGGGACGACGGATACGGGCGGGAGTTTTGACATAAAAATGACGAGTTTATTTGAGCTGTCTGGCCCATAAAACTAATGTTTTTTGGAGATTTTCGGCGATATTTAACAACATCCGCTGGTTTGTAATCTTCAATAGAAGTTGAGTCTTGTTCCCACAAATGCGGACACTCGACAAGCCCAACAGTATCGCACTCCATACGGATTGTTCAATTGCGGGGTCATACACGATCAGGGCTTCGAGAGCGGTCTCGTTTGGACACTGATCCAGGATTTGGAAAATGAAATTCGCAGTCACAGGATCAACCGGCTTGCTCGGCAACAATCTGGTTCGATTGTTGTTGAGGCAGGGCCATCAAGTTCGTGTCGGGGTGCGCCCATCGAGTGCAAAAGAACCGCTGCACGGGCTGGATGTTGAAATTGTAACCGGACAACTGGATGATCCGGCTTTCGCCCAGGAACTGCTGCAAGGTACCGATGGCCTGTTCCATGCCGCCGCCCTGATTTGGCTGGGCAAGACGCGGCAGGAAGAATCGCGGCGAGCCAATGTCATTGGAAGCGAAGTCCTGGCCCGGGAGTGCCTGTCACAGGGCAAACGAATGGTCTATGTCTCGTCAGTCGATGCGCTGGCCGCCAGCACACGAAATCAACTGGCCGACGAGACAACATTAGAGCCAGCCAAGGGAAATTCGGCATACGTCACCAGCAAACGGATGGCTGAACAGGCATTGCTGAAAATGCACGGGGAATCGGGCCTGGATGTGGTCATCGTGAACCCCGGACTGATGTTGGGCCCATGGGACTGGAAACCATCGTCGGGCCAGATGATTCTGGCCGTGACGGATGGCTTTATGCCCTTTGCACCCGGAGGTGAAATTTCGGCATGCGATGTTCGCAACGTGGCGGCAGGCACCATTGCAGCGATGAAAAAAGGTCGGGCCGGCGAGCGATACATCCTGGCTGGCGTCAACATGCCCTATATGGAGTTATGGAGAAAAATGGCTGCAAGGGCTGGACGCCGCGGTCCGCTGAAAAAGATACGATTGCCGATGGCTGCTGTATTCGGCACCGTGGGTGACATGATCACTTTGGTCACACGTCGCGAAACCAACGTCAATTCGGCAGGCGTCGCCATGGGGCAGTTACTAAACCGGTACAGTAGCGACAAGGCCCGTCAGGAACTGGGCTATGAGATCGGATCCGTAGATGTCGCTCTCGACGATGCCTGGCAATGGCTGCTGGATCACGAATACACCAAACACGCGAAAACCTGGCAAATTGACCGATCGTCGTCTGGTTTGTCAACTCAATGACCGACCGATGGAGTTAGTTGCGTGGGATCGCGGCTGTCTTCCAGCGGCAATTGCAAGTCATCGAAACGGAATGGTATCTCCAGCTCACGCCCCTCATTATTGATCAGGATTTCCAATCGAATCTGTTCGGGAATCCGTGAACGGAAATTGAACTGGTGGAACGATGCCTGGTAGCCGTCAGTCGCCGTTTGTCCAACCAGATTGACCAAATCGGTTTGCAGGTTCATTCCGAGGATTTCACCGGCGTTGCCACGAGTTTCTACAATCAGCGTCCGCGAATCCGGCACGCGAATTTCTATTTCGACACCCTTTTCCTGCAGCAATTCATGCTCAACGCGACCCGCATTGGCTACTACGTCATCGATCGTCAACACATTGCTGGATGTAGCCAGCCGGACTCGAATTGAACCAGAAACCAGCGAGAGGGACCTTGGCAACTGGTCCGGTCGGTCGAATTCGACAGCCGTTGACACCTCGGGTACCAGCAATTGACGAAACGCGTCTTCCGACTGGTTTCCGGTGTCGGGTGTGACTCGAACCCATTCTTCCGTAACGTTGGCGACCCGGGGCGGCAGTACCGTCGGTGAATACACCAGACCATTAACGTCCTCAACAGATTGAAAATCGACGAATCCCAAATGCGTCGCTGAATCGAGAATCTCTCCGGTCGCCTGAATAACAACCTCGAAGTTGGGAGGTTCCGGTTCCAGCAAGTCCGAAAGACGTGCGGTGCCTTTCCAACGCACCTGACTATTAAGCGTAATTTGATCAAGCAATTCCTGATCCGTAGCTTCGATCAGTTCATCAGCCGCTGCCGACGTGGAAGACAGTGAAATCGCTCCGCTGCTTATCGGTGCGGATTCCGAACGGGCACGAGGCGAAACCGGTGGTGGAGTAAAATTACCGCCGCCAGGTTCCGTCGGAATTGAAGCAATTTCCGTCTCGGACTCAGTCGCTTCCTCCAGTAATGATGACGGCACCCGGGCCCGACCCTGGAATTCCGGCACTGACGGCAAATTGGATCTATCTGCAATCCTCTCAGCCGGACCTTCGGATTCGGCGGTCACCGCAGGTGATTCAACCGGTGGCTGCCCCATCGCGGGTGGCTCCATCGCGGGCGGCTCACTAGTTGTGTCTTCCATAGCAAGAGGTTCTTCATCCGGATTATCCAGCGTGTTGACCGGCGCGCCGGGACTTGCTTCCTGACCGGTTGATTCGGCAATGTTTTCATCGCGCGGACGTAGCGGTGGGGGATCCAGTTGTGACTCGGGAGGCTCCAGTGGTGTCGACGGCGGGACCCATTGCTGATCGGGTTCGGCCGTGTTGTCGTTGGAGATTGGATCGGTTGCAGCTGGCAATTCCGGCACCTGCAACATCACCGGCCCGGATTCCTCGATTCCCGGAACTTGCGACGATCGCGATTCCGGAGCCGTTGTTGCCAAAGGAGAAGGCAAGTCACTGGGGACCGGCTCGACTGAAGGCTGGGTAATCGGATCAAACTCGGTTGCTCGATCAATTAGCTGGGGCGGTTCGATGGTTGCCGTCGTATCGTTAATGGTCGCTTTGGCGCCATCGGACCATGCGGGAGGCGGCGTATCGCCGAAGCTCCGTTGCAGAGGTACTTCGTTGTTGGCAAACGCATCACCCGGCGCATCATCAGGCATGTTGACCGAAGCCGACGGCGGCAAGTCCAGGCCCGGCGATGCTTCCTCATCGTTCGTGAAATCGGGGGACGTCGATTCAGGAGGCTGTGAACGGACAAACGGCTGGGGTGGCGGCAGTTCACTTTGCTGCGAACTCGTTGGCGGCACGTTCGCCGACACGTCGGGAGCGTCATTTGAGGGGTTGAATTCCGAAGCTGGAGGTTGCCACGACTCGGGCTGTTCCGCTGGCATTGCTGGCGTTTGCGTCAACGGTTGCTGGAAAATGGGTGTTTCGTTTGGAGCCGACTCCGCAGGCGCGAAATCAACTTCGGGTTCCTGGGCCGGCTCGATATCGGCCAGACCTGGCATCTGGATTTCTGCCGTTGAGGACTGGCCTGAATCGGGAACAACGGGTGGTTGTTCGGGCAGTTGCGGCGAGGTTGCCGATGGCTGTTCGACCCCAAACTCTGGCTCGCCAGCAGGCTGTTGTGGAATTTCGTTCGGCGTTTGCAGTTGAACCTGCCCTGGTACCGTTTGCCCTGGTACCGTTTGCCCTGGGACGGTTTGACCAGGGACCGTTTGACCAGGGACCGTTTGACCAGGGACCGTTTGACCAGGGACGGTTTGACCAGGGACGGTTTGACCAGGGACGGTTTGACCAGGCTCGGTTTGGTTGCGGAAAGGCGGCGGAGGGTCCTGTGGAACCGTTTGCCATTGAGGTGTTTGAACGGCAGGTGTTTGTTCTGACTCGGCTCGCCGGATCTGGATCAGGTGCTGGCGATCAACATCGCTGAGTCGAATGATCGGTACACCAACGATTTGATCCGTATCCACGCGACGCAGCTGCACGCGACCATCCTTGATACCTATGAACGTCGCCGCCACGGAAAACTTGCCTGTGTTGTCACGCCAAATGCGCACATCATCTTCCTGAGCCCACGCGGTGCCTGGGGCAAGCAAAAGAGCGGCAAGCAAAAGAGCGGCAAGCAATCCCGACCAACAATAACGCAACATCACGAACTCCATTCGTGCGAACAAACAAACACGGGGTTTATTGTCGTTTGTCCGACGATTCAATCAACATCACTTGGGACGTTGGGCCGGATTTTGGGCAATTCGCGGCGAGTTACGCGTCGCCTTGCCCTGTTCTCTCGTCAACGGGCTACTAAAATTACGCCGACAAGAGCGGACTGGCTGATGCATTTTGGGGGAGCGACATGGAGTTCATTGCCGGCAATTCGTTAATCCTTGTCATTATTGGCGTCGTGATCACGTTGATTCTGGCTGCCATGTATCTGGGCACGCACGATCGACGTGTGCTGCCCTTTGTCGCGGTGGGAGGGTTGTTCATTGTCGTGCCCATCATCATCGACTACGGCATCGAAACTCCTGAGGAGACATTGCAAAAACGTGTACGGCAACTGGCCCGGCACGTGAGACAGAATGACGTTCCCGGCGCCCTTGAGTTTTTTGACCCCAAGATGGAACCGGTCCGCAATCGCATGATGCGCGAAATGCCCCAATACGATTTCTCGCTGTGTAACGTCACGGGGACTCCGTCGGTCAAGTTTACGAATGAAAGCAAGACCACGGCGAAGGTCAAGTTCGTAGTCGCTTTCAACCTGGCAATACAGGGCCAGCAACAAATGGGTCTGAGGGGTGTGACACTCGAATTCCGCAAGACTCATGACGGCCACTGGCTGATAACCCATTACCGTCACTATCACCCGATTGCCACCGGGCCACGCGATAACAACGACGATTAGGCCCGGACGACGGATCCTTCACTCGACTTGTCCGCAAACGATTCAAATCGAGTGTCTGATTGGTTAAAGTAGATGCTTATTCAGATCCAGGTGCTTCCTCTCAATTTCGACTGCCCAATGTCTGACACTGCTGCCTCAATCCAGCTGACCGACTACATTCGCGACATCCCCGATTTCCCCAAGCCGGGTATTACGTTCAAGGACATTACGCCCTTGCTGGCGGCTCCCGAGCCGTTTAGCCAGGCGATTCAGCAGATGGCCGATCACTATCGAGACCAGTCGGTTGATGTCGTGATCGCTGCCGAAGCTCGCGGATTTATTTTTGCGACCCCCCTGGCCATGGCACTAAATGTCGGGTTCGTTCCTGTGCGCAAACCAGGAAAGTTGCCGTACGAACGACATTCGCACAGTTACGAGCTGGAATACGGAACGGATACGCTGGAGATGCACATTGACGGTGTACAGCCGGGTCAGCGCGTATTGATCGTCGATGACCTGCTGGCAACCGGTGGCACCGTAACTGCATGTTGCGAAATGGTCGAACGCTGCCAGGCGAATATTATTGGCTGTGCCTTTCTCATCGAGCTATTGTTTCTTGATGGCGCAAAACGACTGGACCCTTATCCGGTGTTCAGTCTGATCAAGTACGACTAGGCCAACGCCACGCATGAATCACCCGACCGACGCCAACGATCCTTCCTTGCAGCGTCTCGGCGGGATTGTCATGCATGTGGCTGGTCCGGCCCTGGCTATCCTGGCAGTTGCCAGCCTCGCTTGTTTTCTGATCGAAATCACCTATTCCGGCGCGTACGTAGGACGGGTGAAATGGATCTTCGCGCTGTTCAGCTTTGCGGCCGTACTGATCAGTCGTATTTCGATTGAGGAAGGTCAGGAGCGAGCCACCATGTTTGGCTTTTTTCTGGCGTTTGCCACGCTGATGGTCGCCGGCAGGTTTATGCAAGGCAACATCGTCGTCCTTGCAGGAATCCTCGCTTTTGTCTGGTGGGTCGCCGGACGATTGACCTGGGACATCACTTTTATCGACGAGACTCGCGATGCCAGCGGCCAGGGCATGATCGATATGGCGATCGGGCGAGTCGAAAAGTTTCGCAAAAAAATTTCCGGTAAAACAATTGAGGAAGAAGACTCTGAGCCGTTGTTAATCGACGAAACCGCTGAAAAGGCCGAGCCCAGGAATCCCTGGGACATTTTCGTCGGTGTCTTTTTCAGGCGGCGACAACCCAACACACCAGGATTGTGGGCATTCTACTTTTTGCTGGCCGGCCTGCCCCTGTTTGGCATCGGCCAGCTGATGATGCGGACTAATGATGCCGCAGCACACAGTGCCGCGACCTTTCATTTCTTTGTCTATATGGTGGCCATCCTTTTGCTGCTGATGTTGTCCAGCGTTCTGGGACTGCATCGCTATCTGAACCTGAACAATTCATGGGTTCCAATGCGGGTGGCGCGACACTGGATCATCACAGGCACCATATTGGCCATTGGCATCATCGGGTTTACCTTTCTGTTGCCACGGCCCACGCCTCAGTACTCCATTGGCTCATGGCTGCCGCGGCTGACCAATGAGAAACTGGATCCCTCCAGTCAATCCTTTGGTCAGGACGGGCAGAAGCAGAGCGAAAATAATTCGAACGTCAACATGGGGCCCCAGGCCCGTGACGGTAACCAGTCACAGGATCAGTCCGGCGAAGGGAAATCCGGCGGCGGTAACGAGCAGCAAGGTGATTCCGGACAAACCAGAAGTCAAAAAAACGCCGACAATGCCGGTGGCAATGCCAAGGGCCAGCAAAAATCCAGTGGCAAATCATCCGGAAAACAAAAGTCGTCACAAAGTTCCGGCGATCGCAACAATCAAAAAGGGCAGCAAAACGACGGCAAGCAAAAAGGCAACTCGGGCGATTCCGATCAGGATTCCAAACACAATTCCAATCAAGGCGAATCGGAAAAAGGTGAACCAAAGGAAGGCGACAACAGCCAGGATTCAAAGCAGTCCGAGGACGGCAAGCAGACCAAAGACGGGAAAGGGGATCGCCAGCAAAAGGCTACCCGCGAACAGCAGCAAAAACAAAAACAATCCCGTTCCGGCTCTTCCAGCCGGCAGCGTTCCGGGAGCCGCGCTCGACCGCCGTCGGAACAGCAAAAGAACTCCAGCCAGCAAAAACAAGAGCAGCAACAAAACCAGTCCAGCGGCCTGTTCTCGGCGATTGGCAAAATCATCAAATTCTTGATGTGGATCGCTGCTGCAATTGTGATCGCCTGGTTTGCCTTCAAGCATCGCGAGCAGATTATGCCGTGGATTCGCTCGTTCCTTGCCGAGATGGCCGAGTTCTGGAACCGATTATGGAATCGCAAGAAAAAAGTAAAACCGCAAGAGACGATTCAGTCGCCCATTGCCCACCGTCCCGGCCGCAAGCTGCCTGGATTCAGCAGCTTCAAAAACCCGTTCGCAGCTGGTCTCGCGGATTCGTGGTCGCCTGAACAACTCGTTGTATTCACGTTTCAGGCCCTGGAAGCCTGGTCACGCGATCAGCAATGTCCACGTGACCCTGAAACCACGGCGCTGGAATTCGCGAAGGAAACTGGCAAACGATTTGAGCCGCTGGCAGCCGAGGCCGCCAATCTGGGCGACCTCTACTCGCGATTGGCCTATGCCCGTGGCTCAATCACACGCGAATCCGCAATGCGACTATCCCGCTTGTGGGACCAGATGGCCAGTCTGCGAGCACCGCAGATGGCCACGATCGGATAGCTTGCCGACTGTCTGTATCTTCACGCTGGTGAATGAAATCAAGTCAAGTTGATGGCCATCCCTGCGGCAGATTGACGTTCCGACAACGCCAGCCCACACTTTTTGTTTTTCGCCATACGCAAAACCATGACCAAGTATCCGTTTATCCCTGCCCCGGAATTGCCCCAGCTGAGTGACGCTGAGGCGATGCGGTGTGCTCAAAACTTCTACGAACAAATCAAGTCGCGGCGTACCATTCGCGACTTCGCCAACACAGCCGTCCCACGCGCAGTCATCGAGCAGTGTTTGCTGGCGGCGGGCACTGCGCCTAACGGTGCGAACCTGCAGCCCTGGCATTTCGCGGTCGTGTCGGATCCAGATATCAAAAAACAGATTCGCGTTGGCGCAGAAAAAGAAGAACAGGAGTTCTACAGCGGCCGCGCTCCCCAGGATTGGCTGGAGGATTTGGCAGCCCTGGGCACCGATGAACACAAACCATTTCTGGAAACCGCTCCCTGGCTGATTGTGATTTTTGCCCGGGCCTACCGAATCGACAGCGAGGGGAAAAAACGCAAGAACTACTATGTGTCCGAATCGGTCGGGATCGCTACCGGTTTCCTCATCAACGCTCTGCACCACTGTGGACTGGCAACGTTGACTCACACACCCAGCCCGATGAAATTTCTCAACACCATTCTGGGTAGGCCCGAGAACGAACGGCCTTACTTGATCCTGGTCGTGGGCAAGCCGGCCCCGGATGCTCAGGTGCCAGACATTCGCAAACTGCCGCTGAACGATATCGCGTCGTTCCACTGATTCAACAAGCTGAACCTTTGCGAACACGATATCGCGCAAGCTTTCGCCAATCCGCACGACTGCCATTGCAGTTATTATCCATTGGCAATCGCTGTTTGCTGGCATCCGATGCCAAATCCGCGGCAATATTTACCAACCTGGGACGATATTTAGCGTGAACAGCGGTTGCTGCCACAACAAGCTATCACACCCTGATTTCGCACTGTCGCCACGCATCGCAGTTGCCCGAATCGGCCCGCTGCTGTAATGAAGCCACCTGTTTTTCTGCGCGCAGACTCCGTCTGGCCGCAGAGAGTTGTTAACAGGAGCGCTACCTTTTCCAAAGCCAGTCGAATGGATTCGAGTCGAAACCTGATACTGATCGTGTCGCTGCTTGTTGTTTTGGCGTTGTCTGGACAGACCGCCAACGGCTGGCAAGCGCTCGGACTACAAAACTCCAGCGAAGAACTCTATGCGCTGGCGGCATCGTTCTATTCACGTCAGGAATGGGAACAGGCCAGCCAGCATTTTCGGGAACTCATCGAAAACCACCCTGACGATGAACGCGCTCCCGAAGCCGCGTTTTACCTTGGCGAATCGCTAATTCAACTCAATCAGCCAGCCGAGGCAGAAAAAGTATTCAGCGAATTTGCCGAACGTCACACCGACAGTATTCTTGCCACACGCATCCAGTTTCGTCTGGCGGAATGCCGGTACCTGAACGACGATCTGGCTGCAGCCGAAACGGGCTTTCGTGAGTTCATGGATAGTCATAACGACGATCCGCTCGCAGAATTTGCCCTGCCCTATTTGGGAGAATTGTATCTGCGAACCGGGAAGCACGATGACTCACGTGACGCCTACCAGTCCGCTTTGCAGCGATACCCGGGTTCCGCTCTGGCTGACAAATGCCTTCTGGGCCTGGCCCAGGCCTTGCAACGGTCCGGACAGTCGAACGAAGCGGAACAGTACTATCGCCAACTCGCCGACCAAACACAAAACCCACTTTCTGCCGAAGCTCGTTTGCTGCTGGCCAAGTCTCTTGCTTCCCGTAACGAATGGAATGCAGCCAGCGAGGAGCTCCAGCGGCTGCTGGCCAACAGTCCTGCATCGTCCCTGGCAGCCGAAGCCAACTATCTGATCGCGCGCAACCACATGACGGAAACGCGTTGGGGCGAAAGCTGGCAAGGCTTTGAGAATTTGCTGGCGGCTGACCTGCCCGACTCACTGGCTACGCGCGTTGCCCTGGACGCATCGATGGTTGCCTTGCGTGTCAATAAACTTGATCGCGCAGAATTGCTCGTCAAACAGGTCAAACAAACCAAACCTGGTTCCGGGATGCTGGAGTACGCGTGTGTCATCGAAATTGACATCGCCAATCGAAAGAAAAAGCTTAATCGACTGCAACGGCTTGTTAATCAATTCGAAAAGGAATTTCCGGATTCGATTCACTTGACTCGCTGCATCGAGCCGCTGGCCCGTATGCATTACGACGAAAAGCAATTTGTCGAAGCGACACGCCGGTATCAGCAACTGGTCGACCTCGTGACCGAGCGTGTTGATTTGGCCGGGAACCTGTCGGCGTGGCGTTACCTGCTGGGTCTGGCCCATATCGGGACCGGCGATTTCACCCAAGCGGTCGCAGAACTGGAAAGCATCGATGATTTTGGCGCCAATAGCGAATTCGAGGCCGCCAACTCATTTGCCATCGGCACGGCCCTTTCCGCAGATGGCCATTACGAGCCAGCGATTCCGCGGTATCAACATTATCTGGAATTAATGCCTTCGGGTGCCGATGCCGTGCGTTGCCAGGCAGACCTCGCCGTGGCACTCGCCCGCTCTGACCGATTGCCCGAAGCGATCGATACACTGGGCCCGGTGACCGAACGTCATGCTGGCGACCTTTCCGTTTTGGCGGCCTGCGAAGTCGTGGCGGAAGCAGCCATGGAAGCCGAGGACATGGACGACGCGAGACGATTCTACAAGATACTCGCCGCCTCTGATGATCCTCAACTCGCTTCGCGTGGAGCCAATGGACTGTTGTGGTCGGGCGATGAAGGCTCACTGGATTCCGATCGTGTTCAGTCAGTGATCGAAAGTGGCGTGGACCGTGACCTGGCTTGTGAAGCCGTGATGGGTCAGGTGCAAAAGCTGCAATCTGAAAACCAGCACCAGCAGTGCGTCGAAATCCTGACCCTGATGTTGGCAGCCAACCCGGAGTCGAAATTTGCCCCGGAAGCGCAGGTTCGCAAGGCGATATCCCTGCAGCGACTTGGCGGCAAGCAAAACGGATTGGAAGCGATCGGCCTGTTTCGCGAATATCTGGAGACGAACTCCGGTCACGAGCTTTACGATCTGGCCCGATACGAACTGGGTTGGGCATTGCACGACGCGGAGGAACCGGAAAAGGCACTTATTGCGTTCGACATTGTGGCTGATGAGATCGGTGACACCCCATGGCGAATTGATGCGATCTACCGCTCCGCCATGTTGAATAAACAACTGAATAACTTCGCTGCAACCCGGGCACGGCTGGAACAAGTCGTTGAATTGGCGCCGACCGATGAACTGGCTGACTACTCGCGTTACGCACTCGGAGAATTTGCCACCCAGGACAAGGACTGGCCGGCGGCGGAGCAGCTATTTCGCGAGGTTGTCGACAGTTCCTCAGCCACGTCGCTTCACAATCCGGCCCGCTACTGGCTAGCTGAATCGATGTACCAAACGGGGCAAGTAGGGCTGGCCAACACATTGTTCAATGAGATCCGCACGGTCGATTTTGATGATCCACAGATTACGTCGGCTATCTGGCTTCGATTGGCACAATGTGCCGCGCGCAAGGAAGACTGGTCCCGCGTTGACTTGATCGTGCAGAAGCGACGTGAGAATCCCGACAACACAACTCCCGCATACCAAATGGATTATTTGCAGGGGCGAGTGCGGATGTCGGAAGCAAAATTCGACGAAGCCCGCTACTTGTTTTCCCAGGTCGTAACCGACGGCAAGGCGACGGGGACGCAAACCGCGGCCATGAGCCAGTGGATGATGGGCGAGTCATTTTTTCACCAGGAGAATTTCACGGACGCATTACGCGCCTATTTGCTGGTGGACAGTCTTTACGACTTTCCCGATTGGCGCAGTCTCGCGTTGTTGCAGGCCGCCAAATGCCAGCTGCACATGGGCGAGTCTGGAAACGCGATCACCACGTGCCAGAGGATGCTGGCCACCTTTCCGGATTCAACGCACGCCGATCATGCGACACAACTGTTGGGCGAATTGCAGGCAGCTGTATCCAGTCAACCCAAAAACTTACCGGCAACTTTTCAGAACAAATAATGAACCGACATAACCTGATCAAAGGCCTGATGGCAGGCTGCCTGTTATTCGTATTGTTGACGTGGTGCACCGCGCTGATTGCACAGGAGCAAGGCGGGGCGTCTGACACACCGGCCGTTGAGTCCGCTGCATCGTCCGGGAACATCATCTCTTCCCGTCGATTGCTTGAGGTCATACGCAACGGCGGACCGTTGATGATCCCGATCGGCATCTGCTCATTTGTGCTGTGCATCTTTGTTTTTGAGCGTGCCATCGCATTGCGCAAGGGGCGAATCATTCCGCGACCCTTTGTGAAACGGTTCATGCAACAGCTGAAAGATGGCGCGCTGGATCGCGATGAAGCACTGGCTCGCTGCCAGAAAAGTAATAGCTATGTCGCACTGGTTTTTGCGGCTGGAGTCAAAAAATGGGGGCGGCCTTCTGTCGAGGTCGAGCAAGCCATCCTCGATGCCGGGGAACGAGTCTCCAACGAATTGCGTAAGTACTTGCGGCTGATCAATGGAGTCGCCACCGTTTGCCCGCTGCTGGGATTGCTGGGCACGGTCCTCGGCATGATCCATGCCTTTGATGCGATCGCAGCAGTCGACCCCACCCAGGCCGATCCCAAAGTGTTGATTGCCACAGGAATCAGTCAGGCGTTGCTGACCACGGCCGCTGGCATGTCTGTGGCGATTCCGGCCATCATTGCCTACCTGTATTTCGTGGGACGAGTCGATCAAAGGGTGATCGAGATTGATCATCTTGGACAACAACTGGTCGGCGAAATTTCCGCAGAAGCACTTGCTGACCGACAGCCAGCCAGCCGCCGATCCAGAACCAAAAAGAGCGTCGCCTGACATCCGTCGAACGTCATTACATCCGGAGTCCGCATAACCGATGCCTATTCGAGTCCAACGGGACGAACAACCGACGCTGAACCTGACGCCGATGATCGACATTGTGTTTTTGTTGATCATCTTCTTCATGGTCGGAACCAAGTTCAGCGAATTGTCGGAAGCCGAGAGAAATATCGATTTGAACGTGCCCGAGGTGCAGTCGGCCAAGGCGCTGACGGCTGCTCCCAAAAAGCGTGTAATCAATGTGTTCGAGGATGGTCAGGTCACACTGGATGATGTGCCCGTCAGCCTGCAGGAATTGACCAGCGAACTGGCCGATGCCAGGCAGCAA
>JBPCVB010000611.1:0-18262 GCA_051010855.1 Pirellulaceae bacterium
TAATGCTAATCGAATCTGCGATTCACGACATCGAAACACAGCTCCGGGTTGATTGATGTCGCAGCGAAACAAGCGCATCGGGAAGTTTATAAATCCAGCCATAGAGAATTCGTCATGAAAACAGGAATTTCAGGTGTCATTGGTGTCGTCATGGTCCTTGCCATCGGGGTCGCCATCGGTTTTAACCTGCAACAGGATCAACTGCCCGAACTCGCTTCGGTCGCCACCGCAAGTACCACAGCCATGTCGCCCGCTGTGGCTTCGAGTAACGTGATCCAGGATGGGGCCGGGATTTCGCCCGTCGAACCACGCGCCCGGGATTTCTACTCGCCGAACAGCGAAGCCCTGGGACCCAACGAAATGCGCTTGATCGCCTGTGGTACTGGCATGCCTACCGCGCGACCAAAGCAAGCCGCTTCCTGCTGGCTGCTGGAACTTGGCAATGGTGACAAATTCATCTTTGATATCGGCACGGGATCCGCCGAGCGAATTGCCGCGATGCAAATTCCCTACAACTTTCTCGACAAGGTTTTCATTAGCCATCTGCATACCGACCACTTTGGTGATCTGGATGCGTTGTTCGTGGGTGGTGCCCTGGCCGGCAGACAGAAACCGTTACGGGTGTGGGGCCCCAGCGGCGGGACACCCGAGCGAGGCACGGCGTATGCTCTGGAACATTTGCGCAAAGCCCTTACCTTGGACCTCGATGGTCGCCAGGGGCTTACCGACCCGCGTGGATACATTCTTGAGGTCCATGAATTTGACTACGAGGGCATGAATCAAGTCGTCTATCAGGAAAATGGTGTAACGATTCGATCATGGCCAGCTATCCACTCCCTCGATGGCCCGGTGAGTTTCAGTCTGGAATGGAATGGTTTCAAGTTTGTATTTGGCGGTGATACCTATCCCAACAAGTGGTTCGACGAATATGCCGGAGATGCGGACCTTGCGATTCATGAATGTTTCATCACGGTTCCGGACATGATTGACAAATTCCAGTTCACGCCCGAAAGCGCCCTGTCCGTAGGCACACAGATCCATACTGCCCCCGAAGCGTTCGGCAAGGTCATGTCGCGGATCCAGCCCCGTATGGCGGTGGCTTATCACTTTTTCAATGACTTCGATACGTCCACGGGAATTTATGAACGGATTCGCAGTACCTACGACGGGGAAGTGAGCCTGGCAACGGATTACATGGTCTGGAACATCACCAAAGACGACATCCGTGTGCGCATGGCCGCGATTGCGGAAGATGTCTGGCCGCCTCCTGCTACGGAAACGCCGCAAAAACCGGATGCCAGTTTGAGGATTCCGTATTCGGACGAGATTGCGGGAGGAAAAATGGATATGACGGAAGTGCTACAGCCCATCTATGACGAAATCAACCAGCAATACGGAATCGACGAAAAACAGGATTGAGGATTGATTCCTGCCAGCGGTCTTGAGATCTCCGTCGACGAAATCGATGGTCAGCCTCACGACGACGCCATGCATGTCCGTGACTGAGCCGACGGCGCTAGCCGCGGGTCCAACATAGTAACCCGAAGCTAGCGCTTCGCTACGAACACCAACCATGAAATCGCGTTAAAGCGATTTAAGGAATTCACGAATCGCCTTGTTAGTTAGCAGGATACCGCCAAGTTGGTTGTCTCCCGACACCAGGTTCGGGATAAAACTGACCCCTGCCTTACGCGCGGAGCCCAGATTCGTCAGATACTCGACTTTGTTGATTGCGACATCAGGAAAGTCGCGAAGAATTTTGGAAAGTGACAGACCTGCCAGGTGACACCGCGGTCATATCAGAGAGTGGTAAAAAGTTACCGTTTTCATCCAGGCTCTTTCGTTTGTGCTGTTGGCCGTCGCCGATCTGGTTTGATTCGTTTCCGTAAATAGATTATTGGGAAGTTTATACTGCGACGGGCCGACTTACGACCTTTTCGGTCCAGAACACGTCTATCGTCCGCGAGAAAAGCGTTCGGTGTGCAGCACCCTGGGCGTCCCGGTCTCGCGATCGATCTCACCGGAATGAACCCACTCGGCCGTCGCCTGGTCGCCGTCGACCGAGACCACGAGGAATCCACCCTTGTCGCTGAAGTAACGATGGAACGACGCGTCGCGTCCCGGGTTTCCACCAAAGTTGTGCTGGTCATTGACAGGACCGCAACCCAACTCGACCACTCCGGTAACCGGATCCTCGGAGCAATACTGCCAGTGCCGATCGCCACAAATCACATAGGTGTTCGGCTGCGTGGCAATGAAGTCTCGTAGTTGCTGACCTTCATGCGTAAACGCAGCATTGGAATGGTTGTCGGCCTTGCCACGTTTGTCGGGACCAACAATCGGACCGGGACTGATGATGAATCTAAAAGTGGCATCCGATTCGGCCATCGTCGTCAGCAGCCAATCTTTTTGCTGTTGCCCCAATATCGTTTTGTCGGGACCGTCGGGGTCCTGGTTGGATGAGCGAAAATCGCGATTCTCGGTAAACCAGACCTGCACGTCTCGTCCCCAGCGAATAGTGCGATACGTCGAATCGCTCATGCAAACCTGTTCTCGAAAGATCTCGCATCCCTGTGCAAACGTTAGATCGCCGTAACGCTGCCCCGGCCAGCAATCGTTTTTTAGTGTGTCGTGATCATCTTTCATAAAGTAAGAAGTCGTGAATCGGTGAAAGTTGCGCTGGTGTCCGTACGCGAACATCAAATGCCATTTTGCCCGGGCCTGACTGGCGGAGCGCGCCAAAGGAGCCTTGTCGTAGTAGACAATGTCACCGGTGTGCACAAAAAAATCCGGATCGGACTCCAGCATCTGCTGGTAAGCAACATGCCCGTCCTGACCCGCATCGACACTACGCACGGCCTGGCAGGTCGTGACGATGAATTTCACCGGTGCAGAAACGCTGGCGCCGAGTGCCGTACGAAAGGAACCGGTAATGGAAGCCGAGTTGGCCGCGTCGGCAGATGCTCGCGCATTCACCTGGTACCGGTACAGACTGCCAGGTTGCAGGCTGGCCAACCGAAACTGGTGCGTGAAATCCGCGACTTCGGTGACCTGCACCCAGTCCGTCAAGCGACGTAATACATCGTCTCCATCAATCCAGTATTCCATTTGAACCTGACCGGACGTGCCAGGCACCACATCATCAGGCATCTCGATCGACGACTGTTCACCGACTGGCAATCCTTCGGTGAAGATCGGCAGCTGCGAAAAATCAGCAGCTTCGTTTTTGGTGAGCCGAACCCAGACGATCGCTGTCGTCTGTGTGGCTTCGCCCACCTTAATCCCGCTGGCAAAGAAAGGGCCGTCGCTGACCGTGCTGAAAAGCAGCAAACAAAAAACGCAGATGATGTGGCTCATATTGTTTACCCGTTAGCGATAACACCGGTCGCTGGCAGACGTTTAATGAACCCCCCCTAACCTTCACCTGCAATGAACCCCCCTAACCCCCCTTTGAAAAAGGGCGGAATAATCATCGCGCTCCCCCCTTTTTCAAAGGGGGGCTGGGGGGGTTCTCGGATCAACCCTGCACTAACCCTGCACCAACTCCGCACCAACCTTGCATCAACCTTGCATCAACAATGGGTTCTATTCGCCTCCCACGCTGAGCATCTCCCGATAACGATTTCGCCAGCTGGCCCAGTCGGTGGAGTCATTCACCATTCCGCCGCTGACGGTCAGGTTACTGTTGGCAGCACATTGATCGTACAAATCCCGCGACATGTCCCGGGCGTCCCAGTTCTCATGCGGATTGAACAGGTCAAAGCGACCCCAATCGATATAAAAGCTGGAGGGTTCCTCGATATTGTCAATGGCTTCCTTGATCATGGCCGTCTGGGGCCCAAACAGCAGCGGCGAATACAGCGCCGCTCCACTGAACATGTCGGGGTGCTGCGCGATGAGTCCTGCGGCCGGACCGGCAGCAAACCCAAATCCTGCCACCGTGCGTCCATTGCGACTGGCAACCGTGCGGAACTCTGCATCCAGCGATGGTATCAGGTCGTTGACGATCATCTCGCCAGCACCAGGCAGTGGTGGAATATTGACGAACACCAGGATGGCGGGCTCGACATCTGAAATGGAAAACAGACTGTCGACTGCTCTGGGCAGCATGCCGTCTTGTTGGGCAACGGGACCTCCAAAGATAAATACGCTGCGAAAGCGTGTCGTTTCATCTGCTGCGTATTGGGGCGGCAGGTAAACCTCAACTTCCAGGTCATCCTCCATGGCCTCGGTCTCAACTGTGTGCGTAGTCAACTGGCCCGCCAGGATCAGTTCTTCCGGCATGGCTTGCAGGTAGTCCGGTTCCCGCCACGCGGTCATGCCAAACCAGGACATCTTTAACGGATCGGCGTCCGGCAACCGCTGGGCGAATTCCATCTCACCTGCGTACACGCTGCTGGTCGTCGTGCGTGGATTACGCGCGTCAGTTTGCGGCTGGTAGTCGACCAGGAACATATAGTTGGCGCGTTGGTCCGGTTCCAGCGGTGTGGTGTAGATGAACAGATCGGTACCTTCGACTCGTCGCATGGCTTGTTCCTGCCGCGCACCGAAAATATCGCTGGCTACGGCAACATCCTCTCCGGGGCCACGATAAACGAAATGCACGATCTGGTCCTCGATCCACGGAGTCGATTCCAGACCTTCGATCCACCGATCGACAAGCGCGCTCTTTTGACCCGCATCAGCCGCTTCATGCACACTGGCAATGAACTGCGAGAAACTGACGCCCATCGGCAATGGTTGATCGGCTCCGGCAGCCAATGTCGATTCCGTCGACTCGATATCTACACAGGCAATTTCACCGAGGCTGCGAAGATAGATTGCATTGTCGCTGTAGGCCGGGATCGACCAGACGCGATCGCCGAACAATTCCGGAATTGCAGCGACTTCCTGGTATCCTTCGCCGTTGGCCTGTGCAACGTGTAATCCGCCAGCCTTGGTATTGATAATCACGTGTCCATCGATAGCGATCAGGAATCCGTCGCCCGGTTCGCGGCTTTTCCACACTGCTTGCCCGGTGTTTGGATCGACGGCGGTGAGGATACGTGTGGAGTAGGCAAAAAGATGGCCACCCGCCAGCGCCGGGACGTTGTAGGTGTTCTTGATCGAACGATCCTGCCACTCCTCGGAGACTTCGATCTTGTTCTCGTCCCCGGGACGCAGGGAAACGGCTTTCGAAAAAGTATCGTCAAGCGTCATCACAACGCGGTTGTCGCCGATAGGGACTGGCATGACGGCCGCGCCGTTGCCCCCGCCGTGTTCGTACTCAAACAGCACGTTGCCATTGGCCGGATCGACGCCGGTTAATTTCTCACCCCCGGCAGCCAGGACGATATCGGTGCCAAGGAAATTGATGGCAACCGGAGTTTGTGAATTGATGGCGTCATTGCTAACGGCCCACTTGATTTCGCCAGTATTGGTATCGAAGCCAGCCAGCGATTTCTCTTCGACACCTGTCTGGACGACCAGCGTGTCACCAACCGCGATTGGCGAAGTGGCGAATCCGTAAAGCGGTTTCTCCGATTCCAGATCATCGACCAGATGCACCGACCAGACTTCCTGTCCGTCTTCCAGGTGCAGACAAACGAGTTTCCCGCCAGGGTCCAGCGCGTAAACGTGATTGTCGTGCACCAGCGGCGTCGCTATCGGACCATCAAAAGAACCATTCTCACCCTGGAAGTGCGGCCCGATGGTTGCTTGCCAGCGAGTGGCACCTGTTGCACGATCGAGACTGGCGATGTTGTCGTGTTCCCCATCGGTGAAACCGGTAATCACATGATCACCTGCGACGACGACACTGGAGTAGCCGCTGCCCATTTCTTTCTTCCAGCGAACCTTCAGTTCGACGTTGGAAGTTTGTGCCAGAATTCCGCCTGGATCGGCCGACCCCTGACCATCACTGCCACGAATCGATGTCCAGTCCTGGGCGGTCAGGGGACTCGAAATAGCGATGATTAACAAGGTGAGCAAAATGGCCGGTCTTGTTGCAGTTCTCATGGGTAACTCGCTGGGCGTGGTTTTGGAAACTGGTGATTGTAACTAACTGATGTCGCGGAGACACATGTTTCGGCAATAGCCCGCAAGGTGACGAGGCCACATATTAGCTGGCTGGTCTGCTGTTGGCTGGCCCCTTGTTACGGGGCATTTTTGCAACCGGGACTGCCCGGTGTTGCATTTTGTTATCAGTGAGGCATTTCGCACTAATAGTATTTTTTTGCCGCCCGCCGTGGCTTTTTGAAATAGGTTTCAATTGGGCTTTGGCGAAACGGCCAGGCCAAATCGGGGCAGTACGTGGAGAATTGCAGCAATGAGACTGAACCAACGCAAACGTGTTTTCGCTGATTGGAAGATTCAGGGTGGGTTGTGTTTGCGTGTTTCCGCTTACTGGCTGACCTGTCAGGCCATGCTGGTGTTAACAGCCTTTGCCATTAATCTGCTGGGCGGCGGGAATGGTGAGATTTTGTGGAGTTACCTGCTCCCGGCCTGCGTATCATCCCTGCTGGTCTTGCCCATAGCCTTGCTGGATCTGTTGGTATTCAGCAATCGTTTCGCGGGTCCGTGGCACCGCTTTCGGCGAAATTTTGACCAATTGGCCGATGGCCAGGCAGTTCATCCGCTGCATTTTCGGCCAAAAGACTTTTGCCACGACCTGAGTGACAACTTTAATCGCCTGCGCGAACAGTTGGCCTCCGCAGATCACGAACCGGACAGCTTGTTTGACGAACCCGAACTGAGGAGTGAAAACACCGATGTAATGGCCGTGAATTAACGGCCGCGACGCATCGCCAGAAACAACACGTTACGGGAGCTCTCCCGGAGTTCCTGATAAAGGCAAACCGATCGCGAGGTCGGGACGCAAAGCCATGGGTCTCCAACTGGAGATCGCCAGGCTACCTGGAACAACCTGATTATGCCGACATTGTTCGGCAGGGGGAGCTCACGATATGACCGGACATCAATTACGAATTCAGCTGCGAAACATTGCCGCTGGTCCGCCCGGTCGCCGCCCGCGACGCGGAGCAGCAGTTGTAGAACTCGCCTTTGTGGCTCCCTTCATCCTGTTTCTGGTGTTTGGTGCCTTTGAATTTTTCCGCATGATGATGGTCAAGCAGGCGTTGACCAACGCGGCCCGTGAAGGCTGCCGCACTGCCGTACTGGTGACGACCGAATCACATCAACAGGCCGAGGCGGTCACACGCAGTTATCTTCGCGGAGTGATGGCTGACTTCGAAGACGTCAGCAAGTTGCGAATTTCGATATCCCCCGCCTTTGAAAGTGTTCCCAACGGCGGCTCGGAAATTTCCACGTCAGTCGAAGTCGATTGTGCTGACGTATCATGGTTACCCCCGATGTTTCTGGCCGGGGCAAAAATCCGTGGTGCCGCCACCATGCAACGGGAGTAAGGATCTTATGAATACTTCGTACCTACGTACTGCCAACAGTCGCGGAGGCGCTGCGGTTGTCGAAGCGGCGATCATATTGCCGCTGCTGGTGTTGATCGCCATCGGCGGCATTGACGTCGGCCAGTACATCAATCTGTCCCAGACCGTTACCAATGCTTCGCGTGAAGGGGCAAGGCTCGCGTCCCGGGACAGTCATGAATCCGTTGCCGACGTCGAGGCTGGCGTTTTGCATCTGATCCAGGATGCCTTTGAGCACGTTTCCGAATCCACCATTGCGAACGCCACAACGATCGTCGTCCGAGGGGCCGATGGAACCGTTGTTCCCAACGGGGATCTGACTTTGGTTGAGTCGGGCGATCCGTTGTCCGTGGAAGTAACGCTTGATTACAGTGCGTTTCGCTGGATCAACGGGGCCAACTACTGGAGTGCTGACAACCAGTCCAAAGTAACCGTTTGCCGCCGTGAATAACTGTCTTTGCAACACCTTGAATCAATGTCCTGTCCGAATCCGCGAGGTTGACCATGTCTGTTCATTCAACTCACAAGTCCAGTCGCCGCGGCGTCGTGGCGGTGCTTTTTTTGTTTCTGCTGATTCCCCTGCTCGGTCTCCTGGCACTGGCCGTTGATTACGGTTACCTGCTGTATGTGCGCACCGATCTGCAACGCACGGCCGATCAGGCAGCACTGGCCGCCGTGCGTGACCTGATCCCCGAAGCCGATGGAAGCCAGAATCTTGCCGCTGTGCATGCCACCATCGACGAATATGTGGATGCCAATGTGCCGGGCTTGCTGGTAAATACATCCGATATCGTCATTGGACGATATGATCCTGCGACCATTTACAATTCGGTCGACATTCTGAATACCGGTGTTTTTGATACGGTGCAGTTGACGCTGCGTCGGGATGATCTGGCCAACGCGTCGGTTTCGCTGTTCTTTGCCCGTCTGCTGGGAGTCGATCAGCAGGGAATTGCCGTAACCGCCACGGCGGTACTGCAGAAAGCTCGCTATCTTCATGATGGCGCTGACATCCTGCCGTTTTCCATCCCTCAGGCCGTGTGGGATGCAAAAGCCCCGGGCGACGAATTCTCCATTTACGGCGACGGTCGCATGTTCGATCAGAACGGTTCACAGATTCCCGGCAACTGGGGCACCCTCGATATCGGCAACTCTTCCAACAGTGCTTCAGAACTGGTCGACCAGATTAACAACGGCCTGCGGCAGGAGGACCTGGACGCCCTGCACTCCGATGGAACCATCACCACCAATGAACAGATTGATAGCCAGTCCGACATGTGGCTCAACGGAGATACGGGATTGTCTGCCGGCCTGAAGAGCGCTGTACAGGACGCACACGGCGATACCAAACTGGTTCCCATTTTTGATACAACCAACGCCGCCCCAGGTGGCAATATGGACATGCATATCGTCGGCTGGGGCGTGGTGAAGGTTGTTGACTCATATTGGAAGGGAAACAAGAAGAGCTGGCTGGACATTCAAAAGACTTATCTTTATGACGGCGATTTGCGTGCCAATCTTCGATTGGACGAAACCGGCGACATTATTGAAAACGCCTTTACGGCGCCCGTGCTTGTTGAGTAGTGCCAGTTATTCGCGCTAGAAATCCTCGGCAGAGTACAATTCCAGGAGTCGACGGTGGGCCGTATCGAGTTCCCCAATTGATTCGCGGGCCATGTCCAGCTGGGTTTGGGTGGCTTCGGGTTGCACGCCGTCCTCGACGGCCTGCTCGATGTAATCGATCGCATCCTGCCAGGATTTGCGGGCGCGTTGGAAGGCCTGGTAGTAACTGTCGGGCACCGTTTCGCCCTCGAAATTCATGGCGTCGCCATACTCAGTCCAGTCGATCAGGGCGAGCGTCATCATGGTGTCGCCGATAGCGCGGCGATGGTTGTGATTTTGATCGGCCATTGCATGCAGTCCGTCGATCTTCGTCCGGCAGGCCTCGCGGGCATCGTCCGCTCGTCCCTGGAAAATGAATAGTCGCGCCAGTGAATCGTGCAGGTACAGGTAATCGGTTTCATAAGTCTCGTTTTCGTCGGCCTGTTCACTGGCCATCAGAAAATATCGTTTGGCTTTCTCGTAGGCCGCTTCGGCCTGCGCCAGTTTTTCCTCGTCAAACGACATCATGGGGTTGTCGGCATTGGGTGGAATCGGTGCGAGGAAATTGTAGACGTCGCCAATCGAATGCCATTGATAGGCCATATTGCTCATGGCGATGTGATTTTCCCGATCGCGGTCGTACAGTTCCTGCCAGGTTGCCAGTGCCGATTGATACTTTTCCAGGGCTTGGTCCATTTGTTCGCGGCGATACCACGCGTTGGCAAGGTCCGTATCAATGCTGGCCAGCATCGTACGATCCTCGATCAACATCTCGGTCTGCTCCAGAACTGACACCAGTTGCTCTCGACCTTCCTCCAGTTCCTCGACTGATTCGTCGTAAAGTTTCTTTTGTTCCATCCACAGCGAGCGTTGTCGCAGCCACATCATGAGCGCCATCGCACGAACCCGCGGGTCGATTCCGGGATCAGCCTGAATCTGGTCGCTGGTCATTTTTAGCTGGTCGAGTGCAGCCTGGGCCTTGTCGTCCTGACCCAGTGAATTGGCCAGCGTGAACTCGAATGTCTCCAGCTCGACGGTGTACCCCATATAGTGTTCGGCCGAGATTGATTCCTGCATTTCTGTCAATAACTCACGGGCACGGACAGCGTGTTCACCGGCCTTGTCAAACTGATTGTCGGCGCGAGCAAAGGCAGCACGGTGCAGGTTCGTCGTGAACAACACACGACGGGCGGCGATACTTTCCGTCTCGTCCAGCGACTCGATCATCTGTTCGGCGCGACCGAGGTTGAGTTGCGCGTTTTCAAATTCGCCCAGACTGGAGTAATCCGGCTGGCCCTGCAGATGGGCCAGTTGCAAAAAGGCCTGAGCCAGTTCAATTTTTAGTTCTTCGTCATTAGTGGCTTCCTTGACCAGCGAGTCCATATACGCCTGCGTACGATTAACCAGGCGACTCTGGACATAAGTAATTCCGCGGTTGGTCTGCAGAATTCGACAAAAGTCATTCAGCAGCCACTGGTTCATCTGGCGGGCTTCCTTGATGATCCGCTCCGAACGATCCAGCGAAGTTTGCAGCTGGACGTTGTGCCATGAAATCCCGCCGATCACTCCGGCAATCAAAAGCGCCATCAGAACCAGGGCGGTCGACAGTACCGGGTGTCTGGAAACCCACATCGCGGCTTTGCGATAAAACGGTGTGGGCCGGGCCGAGATGGGTTGGCCACTGGTGAATCGCTGCAGGTCGTCGGCCAATTCCGCTGCGGTCTGGTATCGATGCGCTTTCTTTTTTTCCAGGCATTTGAGAATGATCGTTTCCAGATCGGCCGGCAAGCGCGGTTGTAACACACGGGGCGGTATCGGCGGATCCGTCAGCACCATCATCATTGTTTGCACGGGATCCGGTGATGAGAATGGCGGATGACCGGTGACCAGGTCGTACAGTATTGCGCCCAGACCATAGATGTCGACTGATGGTCCGATATTGCGGACCACGCCACTGGCCTGTTCCGGTGCCATGTAACCGGGCGTACCCATGACATCGCCGGTTTGTGTGATTTGGTGTTCGCTGTCGAGCAGCTTGGCGAGTCCAAAATCGGTAACCTTGGGATTTTCGACGTCGGGCATCAGGACGTTGCCGGGCTTCAGGTCGCGGTGAATGATGCCCTGCTCATGACAACTGTGCAGTGTCTGCGCCAGACTCATGACGATCCGCGCTGCAACTTCCGGTTCCATCGGCTGACCATCGGTGAACACGTCGAGGCCGGGACCCGGAACAAGTTCCATCGCCAGGTACGGCGTGTTTCCCGAGAGGCCAACTTCGTAAATCTGTACGACGCCTGGGTGCTGGATTTGAGCCAGTGATCGAGCTTCGGTTTCAAACCGTTGCCGGTTTTGCGGTGTGTTTCTGGCCAGATGGATGGTCTTGAGTGCCACTGGGCGACCTAGCCGGTTATCGGTAGCTCGATAAACAACGCCCATTCCGCCACGACCAAGGACGCCCTGGATTTCGTAGCCCTCGATCTGGGTCAGAGTCGTTTCGTCAACCGTCTGGTCGCGCGCGGCGATCTCGGTCGCCTGATGAGGCGAGTTCACGGGCGTCGTACCACCTGGTTTCCCGGTATCCACTGAAAGCTCGGGAGGCCTGGTAGGCTTTTCTTTTGGGTTGGGTTCGTCCACGTAGGTTTGCGGTTTCCCTGCGACGGGACTCGGTGAGGTCATGAAGTTGGCCTGGCAATGGAGCCTGAGTGGTAAATTCAGGTCCAATACACCTGCCACTACGCACTGTGACACAAACTGGTCAGATTTTTCTGGAATTCAATCTTAGGCCAGTTTTCTCATCGATTCACGCAAAAAAAAGCTGTGAACGTTCAGCACGCATGCACCTCACTGCATGCCCACGCGAGCGTGAGCATGGCACCCATTGCCGATCGGCGGCAGAAAGCTACTGCTCCGGGATTCACTCCTTCGCCAACAGGGCCAGGTAGAAACCGTCAAAGATCGAGTTGGGCAAGATGCGACGGGTCAATTCCAGTTGCGGTGCGAACTGGTCGGAGCCAAACTCCCTCAGACCAGCCTGCCAGTTGTCGATGGGCAGATCCAGCGGCAGCAGCTGTGCCTGATCCGGAAACTCATTTAGCAGTCCTGCCACGATGGCTTCGTTTTCCTCAGGAGCGAAACTGCACGTGCAGTACAACATGATGCCGCCGGGCTTTAGTGATACGAATCCGGAACGAATGAGTCCTGCCTGTTTACGCGCCTGCTCGCGGATTTTTCGCTGGCTCCAGTACTTCCATGATTCGGGATCATTGCCGCGTATCCGCGACTCGCTACTGCACGGTGCATCCAGCAACACCCGATCAAATCGATCGGGCACCTTTTCGCCAACTTTGCGGCCATCCATCAAGTAGGTTTTGCCGATCGTGACGCCCAGTCGCTTTAGCGTATCTGCCAAACGGTACATCCGTTTGCGGATTGGCTCCACCACCGAGAGTTTACCTTCGTTGTTCATCAACGCAGCGATGTGCGTGGCCTTGCCACCGGGTGCTGCGGCCAGATCCAGATTCCATTGACCCGGTTGTACATCCAGCAAGGTTACGGCAAGGATGCTGGACAAGCTCTGAACATAGATGTCACCGGTGAGAACACGCGGCGTATGGGTCAGCAAAGACCGTTGGGCTACCGAAACGCCAAAGGCCTCATCGCACCAGGTAACAGGATCGGGATCGATGTCCGCTGTCCTGAGTCGCGGTATCAAATCGGACGGTTCCAACTTGAGCGTGTTGACGCGAAAGCCGGTGTGCTTTGGTTGAAAGAAACTTTCCAGCACGGGGTCGACGTGCCGGGGTTCGAGGATCTTCCGCAGACGAGAGAGGAATTCCGGTGGCAATTCGGCGCGATCGTTCATCCTGACAGTTTACGCGAAGCACCTTCGTAGCCAGCGTACCGGGGGCGAAACTAACTGGCGTAATCAGGCCCACGCCAGTGTGAGCATGGCACCAGATTGCCGCTCCTAGAGCTCCAGGATCGCCAGCGTGCGAAATTCGGGATCACTGCGAATGGGATCAAAGTCGGTTTCGTCGGCGGCCAGAAAACGAAACGATGGCTCGATTTCGATTGCAGTCGACAGATGTTCGAGTGCCGGTTTGGCTCGTTGCAAAAGGGCCAGATAGCAGGCGAGATTGTAGTGAGCGAGGCCGCTTTCTGGTTCGAGTTCCAACGCGTCCTGCATCGCCGCGACCGCCAGTTCGAGCTGGGCCTGTCGCTTGTAACACCAGGCCAGGGCCAGGCACGTATGCATGTTGGAGGAATCCAGTTCCCAGGCTTCCAGCAAGCTGGCAATTGCCTTGGGATACCGGGTCGCCAACCGGTGCGCCTGACCTTCCAGATAACGTATTTGGGAAAGTCGCGAACCCGGGTCACTGATTCGGGATAGTGTCGCCAGGCATTGATCGGCCAGTGCGGTCTTGTCCGAGGGCTCCAGCGTAAAGCGATCCTCGAACAGGGTTGCCAATTCCAGAAATCCTTCGGCTTCCCTGATTAATCGTCGTTTCAGGCTTCCTGTGTATGAGTTCATGGTCGTACTCGGGTGAGACCAACCGCTGTTCATGTCATCGGACCGGGAGGCATGATTCCCAAAGTCGACGTGCGATTAACTGGCTGATGCGGTTTGTCACCAAGGTCGCGGCCAGACCACATGTCCGAGTGGCCGACAATCCACCTATTCGGCCTAACCGGACCAAAACCACCGAGCCTGACCGCATGGGCGCGATGTTTGCATTTCGAGCTTCCTTATCTCGCCCTTCTTTTCGTGAAGTCTCGTCAATGCGATTGCTGAACTTTCTGATTTTTGCACTCGGCTGCACCCTGGTATTGGTGACTCCGTGCCTTGAGCCGTGTCTGGCCCGGCAGGAACATTCCCGTGGCTTGACGAGTGCCCGCGCCGGTTTTGCGGTGTACCGATCGGCGAGAAGTACCCAGGAAGAAGAAACCACGCTCGAATGGCGGCACGATGGCAGCAACTGGCAACAGATCCCGATTGCCAAACCCGTGCTGATTCACCGAATCAATTTGCCTTATCGAGTACCGGTAGTGCACCCCATTCGTTTTGCCACGCTGGTTTTGCTGTTTGTCATGATGGCGGTGACGTGGAGCAGCGATGAATGGCAGTGGGGGCGGCTGGTGCAGGATCGTCTACAGGACGACGAACCATAGCCCGAAGCGCCAGCGGGGAATGAGTCGTAGAACGCCCACCCTGCAACACAGGCCTAGTGATTCATTTCTTCATCGGGGTCCTTGTGTGTCCCGTCGGCGTCGTAACGCATGTTGGCGTAGTAGGCGAAGACAACGCCCAGCCCCGGTATGGTGGCCAGAAACAACGGGCTGACACGCCAGCTCATGAGCAAGGCAATCCCGAAAAAGGCGAGCCACAGCCACCACGTATCGCGCATTAAGCCGGCGTACTTGTTTTGCATGATCCGATTCAGCGAAGCGGTTGGATTTATACGGTGATGCCGGCCGCGGGCACCGGGAACTGGCTGCACAGTTCAGACACAGCGCCGCGAATTTCCCGCAGTGCTGCGTCGTTGCCGGGGTCCTTGAGCGCCGTAACAATCCAGCCGCCAATATCCTGCATCTGGGTAATGCCCATGCCGCGTGTCGTCAGCGCTGGCGTACCGATGCGGATACCGCTGGGGTCCAGCGGCTTGCGGGTGTCCCAGGGGATCATATTCATGTTCACCGTGATGCCACATTTTTCCAGCGTCTTTTCGGCAACTTTACCCGTGGAATCGACCGCCGTGACATCGACCAACATCAAGTGATTGTCCGTACCACCGCTCATCAATCGCAACCCGCCGCCTTGCAGCGCGTCGGCCAGCACCCTGGCATTGTCGATCACGGACTGACAGTATGTTCTGAATTCAGGCTGCATTGCTTCCTGAAAGCAAACTGCCTTGCCCGCAATCACGTGTTCCAGCGGACCACCTTGCAGTCCCGGGAATACGGAACGATTGATGTCCCTGGCGTATGACTTGCGGCACAGGATCAAGCCACCCCTCGGTCCCCGCAATGTCTTGTGCGTCGTCGTCGTGACAAAATCGGCAACTGCGACCGGATTGTCGTGCACGCCGGCGGCGACCAGACCAGCATAGTGGGCCATGTCGACAAACAGCTTTGCGCCAACTTCGTCGGCGATCTCGCGGAAGCGACCGTGCGGAATTTCACGCGGATAGGCGCTGGCACCGGCCACGATCAGTTTCGGCTTGTGTTCCCGAGCCAGTCGGGCGACCTGGTCGAAATCGATCAAGTGCGTGTCGGTCGTGACTCCGTAATGCTGGAAGTTGTACAGCTTGCCCGACATGTTCAGATGCATGCCGTGAGTCAAATGGCCACCATGTGCGAGGTCCAGTGCCAACACGGCGTCGCCCGGTTCCAGCAGAGTCATGTACACAGCCTGATTGGCCTGGGAACCTGAATGTGACTGGACGTTGGCGAATTCGGCGCCGAACAGTTCGGTGGCCCGGTCGCGGGCAAGGTTTTCGATCTTGTCGACAATTTCGCAACCGCCATAGTAACGGCGGCCCGGATAACCTTCGGCGTACTTGTTAGTCAGCACGCTACCGGCCGCTTCCATCACTGCGGGGCTGGTGTAGTTCTCGCTGGCGATCATCTCCAGACCATCCTGCTGACGCTGGGATTCGGCCTGAATGTGAGCGGCAATCTCGGGATCGACGGAATTCAAAAAGTTCATCGGTGACTGACCCAAAAAGGTTTTGCTGAATGGCGAACGGGAAACGCTGTGCTGAGTCACAAGCGCGTCAAGGCAGAGCGTGAATTGTTTATGGCCAGAGCCGTTTCGTCAATCTGAGACGGATTTGACCCGCACCTGCAGCTGGCCCTCATTGTCATGCAGGTCAGCCGGGGATTCGTTAATGCGCATCAGTAATCGTCCATCGGCCGGAATGGCTATTGTTGTCGCAGTGCCAATATCGATCACATTCAGCGGATCGTTGCTCTCGCTCGGCAACACGGCGGCAGTTAACCGGCCCAGAGGTCGGCCCTGATAGTATTCGATGGTGATTCCGCCGGCGTCGGCCGGCCAGGCCGTGCCACCCTCGTCGCGGACCCGGTACATACCGTTGCCGGAAATCTCCAGCTGCATTCCTCCACGTACTTCTATGCCGGTGTCTTGCCAGCCCCGATCACTTGCCAAACCAAACTCGGTTGCATCGTCACTGGAACTGCGGTCGGCGACGGTACTCAGACTGGCACGCTCGACATCGTAGCCATAGTCCATCTCCTGCACCATGTTCTGCCAATCCTGCCGGGCCGTTTCCCAATCCGATTCGAGTTCGCGTCGAAACTGCTGATTGAATTCGAGGGGGTCCACATTGACCAGCGACGGCAGGCGGCGAAAGACTTCCTGATATTGCAGATGGCGATCAAAGAACTCGCAGGCCGCCCACGCCCAGCCGTAATAGCGTACCTGCTGAAACGAATCCGGCGGAATCATTAACACTTCATCCAAATCGAACCCGCGATCATTGTCTCGATCCTCGCGAATCAATTTGACACGGCCCCAGTACGGCACTTCATCTCGATGACCGATCCGGTGATTGATCACCAGCTGACCGTCCGACCAACGGTGCACGGCCAGCAACTCCGCCATGCCTTCGGCATACCACGGCGGACCATAGCCCCCAAGGAACTTTTCCATGAAGGCATGGGTGCCTTCGTGCAGCAACAGGTGACGCGTGTAGTAGTCGCCGTCCTGAACGAACAACCACATCATGTCGTTACGCTGGTATCCGGCGGGAAAGGCCGGCAAGTCATCAAACAGCAAACCCGCGTCGGTGAATTTTTGGGGATCGAGGATCAGGCAGCCGGTCATGTGCCAGTCCTCGGCGGAGGCTCGGGGGATCGCAAAATAGTCGCACCACCCCTCAACGGCCTGATCGAACACAGTGACGAATTCGTCCACGTCTGCCCGCTCACGCACATCGGTGATCAAGGTGAGGTGGTCGCCCCGGGTCACCTGAAGGCCCTCCGCTTCGACACGTGGCCAGTTGATGCGGCTGCTGGCAGGCTGGCCGCTGGCCGCTGGCACACCGATGGTGACCAGGGTGAGGGTGAGCCAGATATGAGCGAATTTCGGCTTGGCTGGAATCATGTACCCGGGCATTCCGCATGTTCGAATCGAGTGACATATTGTTGGCTAACATCCGTGTTGTGGCAAACGGCGATTTTCGGCGACGTCATGCTAGACTGGGGTGTGGCATCGTCCCGTCCGTTTCTTCAGATTCTCGGAACTTTCATGAAATCACTGGTGCGGCGAATTCTGATTCCGGTTTTGCTGGTCATCTCCGGCACTTGTCAGGTGAAGGGTCAACACGCAGCACCAATCGGGCTGCAATATGAAGTCGATTTGACTCAGGCCATCAACCACTATGTCACGGTAACGCTTACCGCGCAACCGACCGGTCCGGAAACGGAATTGATGATGGCCACGTGGACGCCCGGCAGTTACCTCGTCCGCGAATATGCCCGCCACATTGATCGGGTTACCGCTCAGGACCTGAACGGCGAGTCCCTGTTGTTGCTGAAGACACGCAAGAATCGCTGGTTGGTTGAAACACCAGACGGCAAGCCGTTTCAGGTGACCTATCGGATCTATTGCAACGAAGCGTCGGTGCGCACCAATTTGGCCAAACGCGAATATTGCGTACTCAACGGCGCTCCTACCTTTCTGACGATTCCCGAACAGTCCGGTCACCGTCACCAGGTAAATCTGCAATTGCCCGACAACTGGCGTGTTTCGGCTAGCAGCATGAGACCGATCGAAGGCCATACGCACAGCTACGTGGCGGCCGACTATGACGAATTGGTCGACAGTCCAATCGTGGCCGGCAACGTGCAGCTATTTCCTTTCGAGGTGGCTGGCGTCGAACACTATCTGGTCAACGTGAACGACCGGGGCAACTGGGATGGCGAAAAGGCTGCCAGGGATCTGGAAAAAGTGGTGGCCGCGCATCACGAGATGTGGGGTACCGTTCCCTACGATCGCTATTTCTTTTTGAACGTGATCGATGCCGGTGGCGGCGGGCTGGAACACGACAACAGCTGCCTGATGATGACGCGATCCCAGAGCTTTCGAGACGACAACAGTTACGTGAGCTGGCTCAGCTTGTGCAGCCACGAATTCTTCCATACGTGGAACATCCGGCGTTTGCGTCCAAAATCGCTGGTGGAATACGACTACGAAGCGGAAGTCTACACGCCCAGCC
>JBPCVB010000612.1:0-3138 GCA_051010855.1 Pirellulaceae bacterium
ACACTCGATTCCGCCTCCAGTTCATCGGTCGTGGAGGCGACGAGCTGGCTTACATGTTTGCCAGCGAGATCCGCGCCCTCGAACGGGATCTGGAAGAGGACGAACGGCAACTCGACGGATTCGTGGCCGAACTGGAGCAACTGGGCATCGAGCCCGAGGGACTGGTGTTTGGACTGGTCGATTTTCCCACGGTGCTTGACGGGCAGTATGTGTATTTTTGCTGGCGTTATGGCGAGTCAGGTATCCGTTACTGGCACACGCTGACGGGCGGCTTTGTCAATCGACAGCCCCTCGAAACTGCGCGACTTCACGCGGAACCGGAACTGGTCGGTTCAAGTTAATGCTGTTCGATACCCACGCCCACCTGGACGACGAACAGCTGGCAGACGTCGCATCCGAAGTCATCGAAGATGCTCGTGCACACGACGTTAACCATGTGCTAACGGTTTCCACAACTCTGGCTTCCTGTTATCGGTCGGTCAGATTATGCGAAACCTTTTCGGAAGTCTGGGCGGCGGTGGGGATTCATCCCAACTCTTGCCATCAGACCAATCTGCAACAATGGAAAGAGATTCGCGAGCTGACCAATCACCCGCGAGTTGTTGCAGTTGGAGAAACGGGTTTGGATGGCTACTGGGATTTCTGCCCAATGGATCTGCAGCGTGAGTATTTCCTGCGGCACATTGAATTGTCTCATCAAAGCGGCCTGCCATTTATCGTGCATATGCGGGAATGCGAACCGGAAATGCTGGAAACGCTGGCCTCCTCCAAAGATGGCGACGGACGACTTAACGGGATCATGCACTCCTTTTGCGGCAGTCAGCAAGCGGCTGACACCTGCCTGGACTGGGGCATGCATATCAGCTTTGCCGGCATGGTGACGTACAAAAAGAACGACGAATTGCGGGCGATCGCCACCACAATCCCCGACGACCGACTTTTGATCGAAACTGATTCGCCCTATCTTTCACCACATCCAGTACGTGGTCGACGCCCCAATACGCCCGCTCAAGTCCGTCATACGCTGCAATGTCTGGCTGACGCCCGCCAAGTCAGTTTTGAGGAACTGGCGGCAATTACCACCGGAAACGCGTTGCGTTTGTTCCAAATCAATGCTTGAATGCCGGCTCTATTTGGCGAAGAAACACACGAGAGTCGTTAACTTATGATGAAAATTACAGTGCTGGACGGGTACACCCTAAATCCCGGTGACAACCCGTGGACATCGGTCGAGTCTCTTGGTGAGTTCACGGTTTTCGATCGCACGAATCCCGATGATATTCATCAGCGCAGTGTCGATGCGGATATCTTGCTGACCAACAAGACGCCGCTGGATGCCGCAATGATCGACCTGCTGCCCAGGCTCAAGTTCATTTCCGTGCTGGCTACAGGATTCAATGTGGTCGACATCGAGGCCGCGGGGGAGCGGGGCATCCCGGTGTCCAATGTGCCAACCTACGGAACCGATTCCGTCGCTCAGCATGTGATCGCGGTGATGCTGAACATGATTCACCGTCCGCGGGATCACAGCGACGCGGTAAGGGCAGGGCAATGGCAGTCCTGCAAGGATTTCTCATTCTGGTTGCAACCCCTGCACGAATTGCGGGGCCAGACGATTGGTGTTGTTGGCTACGGTCGCATCGGGCAACGCGTGTGCGAACTGGCGGCTGCCTTTGGCATGAATGTGCTGGCCCACAATCCGACCGTGCGACACAAGGATCATTTGCCTTACGATCGATTCGACTTTTGTTCGCTGGAGCAGATTTTTCGCGAGTCAGATTTCGTGTCGCTGCATTGTCCGTTGACACGGGATAACATGGGTTTTGTGAACGCCGCTTTGCTGTCGGTCATGAAGCCGGGAGCCGTCTTGATCAATACGGCGCGTGGACAATTGGTCAACGAAGCTGCTTTGGCAGAGGCACTGCATGCCGGTCGCATCGCCGGTGCTTGTCTGGACGTAGTGTCGCAAGAGCCCATCGGCGACGACAATCCGTTGCTGTCGGCACCAAACTGCCTGATTACACCGCATTATGCGTGGGCCACGGTGGAAGCCCGCCGCCGTTTAATGCAAATCACAGCCGACAACGTTGAGGCCTTTATTAGCGGCCAACCCATCAACGTCGTTAATGCGTGGACACCGGCCTGAGAGCGGCGGAACTCACGGTTTATGCAGCGAGTTGTTATGGTTTTTTGGTGAGAACGGGTCGTAGTCTGCTGGTGAATATGGAAGGTACAGAAAACCGGTCACTTTTTGACGCAAGCAGCCGGACGCATAGTGGCCGCATATTGGCATACGCCGCCTTAATATCACCATTCCCGGGTCGAATGGGGTTTGCCGTCGACGAGGCCTCCGGAGGACTGAATTGCAGCTATCTTGCGACAGATGCACTGCCCTAAGACAATCGCTTATTCGGAGGCCTCGATACGATGCCGTGGGCATCGTGAGTGCCTTTGTAGCACGAATTCGCGGCTGCAATAGCGGAGCTATGGTGGAGTACTAGTGAACCAATTCCCAGCAAATTCCCTTGCCGGTGCCATCACCGAAGAATCGAATCCGCGTCACTTTCTGGTTTCGATTGAGTGAATTGATGGTATCGTGCAGACGCCGTTTGGGATCGAGACCTGCCTTGGGCGGCAAGGGATCATCGATACGCGGCTTCCATTTTTCTTCCTCAAAGGCACGCAGTACGCGGGTCTGGTTGGGAGCCGGCAACTTGAATCGCTTGATTACCTGGTCATCCAGTTGCAATTCCTGCCGTTCATCGTTCCAGACGGGAACCTGTGATTTCAGGTCAGGTCGGGTGGCCTCGGACGGGTCATTGCCCAGCAGCCATGCCGCCAGCTCACGACCACGCGATCCGATTACAAAGCATGAGCGGGGACCGATGGTAACCTGGTGCCGGTGATGAAATGCCCGCGCCATGTCGCCCGACAACGTGGTTTCGACCGCATGAACAGCCAGGCCGGCAAAGACGAGATAGCGGCAATCGTTTTCCATGATGCCAAGGTCTCGCAGCGTGCGCAGAGGAACAGCGAACTGCCAGATATCGACTTCCAGCCGTTCGGCATACCGTGCAGTGTCATGCAGGTGCCGAATGGCGAGGATCAGACGATCGGCAGCGCCTGAACCATCAGCCT
>JBPCVB010000613.1:0-8964 GCA_051010855.1 Pirellulaceae bacterium
ATGACCGCTGCCCAGGCGATTGAGGAAACGGCCGAGCACGTCGCGTATTCCCGTTAGCGTGAACGGCTGATCTGGCGGCCATTCAGTGGCTGTACGGGCCGGTTATTGTGCTTGAGAATCTCGCGAAACTGATCCAGTTCTTCCTGCGGAGCCTGTACAGGTTCGATCATGACCAGCCACAATACGCCTTCGGTACAGGGCGGAGTGGTGAAAGAACCGTTGTAGCCAAAATATTGTCGGCTGCGTGGCAGGTAGTCGGACGGGTTGTGTCGGCCATTGTAGACGACCACCTCACCCTGCTGTCCCGGCAACGAATAAGGCGGAATGGTCACGCCGTCTTCGCCAGCCTCGACCATTACGCCCACCACGGCCGTTCGTCCATCCTCGGATTTATGGACGAAGTGGATTTCCATGTCATAGTGCTTGCCATCGATCGTATGTTCGCTGGGCATATGAACGTGAAATTGTTCCAGTGCATATGTGTCTTCGCCAACATGCAAAAAGCTGCCGGGCTGCTCGTTATGCTGAATCGTATGCCCGTTGTTCCAGGCCGTCACCATTTCAGGCCGGTAGTCAAATTTGAGGGTGGGCAAACTGGATTGCTCGGCCACCGCCGACTCGATATTGACTGGTGATTGTTGTTCGCCGGTTTCGGCCACTCGGTATGCCGGGTCGAGCCGGCCCCAGAATGCCGGTCCTGTATCACCCTCATAGCTCCAGTGAGCCGTGTGAGCCTTTTCTTCCTTGGCAAAATAATGATGTTCGACTTCGGCTACCACTGCGGAAGGTGTGGGCAATTCATATGGATAAATTACTAACCAGTCATTCTGCATATCCACAATGGTCCAGTTACGCAGGGTAGCCTGGTCCAATGCCGCATCCAGCCGGCCCACCGCCGAGTTTCGATTGTAGGCCCATTCCCGCTCGGCATCCGTGTGATGCACGATCAGGCCGAATCGCGGCCCCGGACCCGCCATCGTCCATTGCAACATCTCCAGATCGCCATCGGAGTTACCGAAAGCGGCGATTGGCCGACGGCCAATGAACTTGTTGATCGCTACCGGTTTGCCCGCCTTGTCATCAATAAAATCGAGTTCGGGTAAACGCAACAGGACCGGACCCTCGTCACGCATCTCAAATCGAGTCTTGATCGAGGATCCGATCACCTGCTCCGGCGGTACCCCGTAGACTTCCTCAGCCCACGGACGCATGAACTCGATGCCGCCGCCCGAAACAATCCAGGTGCGAAAACCGTTGGCGCGAAGATAGTTCAGTAGTTCGAGCATCGGCTGGTAGACCATTTCCTTGTAAAGTCGTCCAGTTTCTGGATGGCGAGCCGAGTCAATCCACTGCCGCACAATGCCTTCAAACTCGGCGGTCGACAAATCGGCATGACTGGCCATCACAAGCTTAAGCAGCGCTTCCTCTCCGCCCGCCAGGATTGCATTCGTGTCGCCCTGCAACGCAGCCTGAAATGGCTGTTCGGATTGCCACTCCGGGTGCTGGTCGGCTAGTTGGCGAATACGATCGATGGCAAAAGCCAATTGAAAGTAAAACGGTTTCTCGCTCCACAACGTGCCGTCGTTGTCAAATACTGCAATGCGTTCAGCCACAGGCACGAAGTCCTCGCCATTCTCGTCCGTCACCTGCGTGACAAAGTTGATGATGGCTTGCCGGGTGTCCCCATCGTTCCACGAAGGCAATATTTTCTGAGCGCGCAGATGGGTCGACAAACAAGCACCGCTCAACACGGCAACAACTACGAATGCAACAAGTTTCCGCGACATGAATCGATGACCCGTTAAACAGGAGTTAGCGGCCGCCCGTTAGACCGTCAGTATAAAGGCCGCTGGATGCAAATTCGACAACAGCGGAATATCCGGCAAATTCGTTCAACGAGTCGGCAGTTCCCGCGGAGGCAGTGTCATCCGTGAAGTGCAAAGCTCCGATACAACGATCAGGGGACATCCTGCGCGCAGTGCCGCCTGCGTATTCTTGAGCAACCCGGGAATTTTCGTGTCAGGCAACTGCTGCATTCGGCAAGTCGCTGTTTATGCGCTGTTGGCTGCGCTGATGATGACTGCCGGTTGCCAGCGGCTGACTCGAAATCGAGCCGTGTGGTATCCGCCGAAGCTGGCTCGACCGCATCTGCTGGTCACGCATAAAGATCCCGTGTTGGCGACGGCCGAATCAGTTTACACGCGGGCCGTGCGTAGTCAGCGCCAGAGCGAAGCGATTTGCGTGGACTTCTACTTTCAGGCAGCGACTCTCGCCCTGCCTGAAGTGGAAAGACAACTTTGTGAATCCGGTCAAGCCAGCGGTCGGGCGGCCGAGCTGTATCGTTCGGCCCTGACTCGTTTGATCGAAACCGGACAGAGGTTTGGCCGACTCGACCCCGCGTGTGGTCTGAAGATCCGCACGCCTGAAGGCAGCTCGCTGATTCCCGCCATTCATAACGGGTTTGTCTGGTCAGCCGACGATTTCGATCAACTGATCTCGGCTGGCAAATACAACAGCTCGTTCCTGAGCAAGGCTTATGGTTGCCACGGCCACGGCGTTTCTGCGGTGGTGGTCCGTTGCCGACGCCCGGGAGAGATGTATCGGAGACGAGAACAGCCGTTCAGTGCGACTGTCGTACTGCGCTCGACGACACACGACGACGGCGCAGCCTTGCCGTTTGTGCTGGAGATTTCCAACCCGGTCACTATGGACTCGACCAGCGTGTGCGGACAATCGGTGCCCCTGCAGCGGGATATTACCGCGTCGTTCGCGTGGGAACTCAGCCGCGTCGACAAAAGCTATACGAAACAAATACTGGAGCCGTATTCCACCAATCAGAATACCGGCTTGTTCATGACCGAGCCGTATCAGCCGGGCAAGATTCCGCTGGTACTCGTTCACGGACTGTTTAGTGATCGGTACACCTGGGCCAATATTGAAAACGAGATCAGGGCGCGACCCGAGCTTTGGGAGCGTTACCAGATCTGGGGATTCGAGTATGCGACGCCCGAACCGTTTATGGTCAGCGCTGCAAGGTTTCGTCGCCAACTTTGCGAGGTTCAGCAAGACATGGATCCGCAGGGAATGGATCCGGCGTTGTCGAATATGGTACTGGTCGGACACAGCCTCGGCGGTGTTATGTCACGACTGCAAGTAACCCACAGCGGATCCTGCGCATGGGATGCGGTTTCGCGTTTGCCGCTGGACGAGATATTCACGACACCAGAACGTCGCGAGTGGTTGCGCGAACTGTTTTTCTTTGAGCCTGCCCCTCAGGTCTCGCGTATTGTGATGATGGGGACACCGCATCGGGGATCACCGTGGGCGGATCGTCCCATCGGACGGCTGGCGTCGGACAAGCTCGAAGAATCACCTGCCATTGCCACGCTGCGGCGTCGGCTGATCGCAGACAATCCGGGCGTATTTTCCAACGAATTCCAGCAGCGGACACCCAACACGATCGACTTGCTGGAACCTGGCAGCACTTTGTTGCAGGCGATCGATCGTTTGCCCCAGAGCTCAGGCGTGCAAGCGCACTCAATCATTGGTACCGGTTATTGGCTGCCGCACAACGGTAATTCCGACTTGATCGTGCCAGTCTCAAGTGCCCAACGCCAGGAGACCGTCACCGAACGACAGGTTCGCGGGTTCCACGGTCAGCTGAAACGCAACGAGGAATCCCTGGAAGAACTGTTTTGCATCTTGCGTCAGCACCTGATGGGACTGGGCCTCTAGAAATCCATCTGCGCGAGGGCTTCAATCGTCAGTAATAGCGCCGAAAATCCAGCGACCCCCGCCAGGAAATACAAAAAATTCACGCTCGAACTGCCCGGCACCTTGTCCTTGAGCGTAAACACAATCAGTCCGCCGGCGAAAAAGGAAGTGCACAACGCGAGGGATTCCCTCGACACGTCGCTCAGTTGCGCTGCCAACCAGCCACCCAGCGTCGCCAGCGCAAATATCCAGCGCAGATAACGGTCGTACAATTCGCCGTACTTGAATCGCAGACTGTGATCGATGCTGAGGTAATGCAACAACATCGCCAGCGCGAATAGCGTGAGGGCAATGAACCCGGATCGCCCCGTGCCGTAACCTTCCAGAATCAGGTAACTGATGATGAAGTAGTATCCGGCCACGGCGAACCCGTGCAGGCAAATCAGCGCGATCACGGGGCGAGGAAATTTCCCCGCTTCCTGCTTTGCTGAAATCTGTTCCACCGCCGAATCGATCCCGTAGTACACGACAAGTCCGGCCAACGCGAGCAACCACGAATGATGAACGAGGAATCCGTAAACGCCGCCATCGGCCGACTGGTCCAGTACTTCCTGGGCCTTGGCGAGTTTTGGCAAAATGGCGAGAAAAACATAGGCGATACCCACACCGCCGGATACGGACTTCCAAATCTCCGCATGGCGATCCAGCCAGCCCTTGCGGCCCACGAGCAAGTGGACCAGCGTTAAGCACAAGACGGCGATCAGCGTGGAGACGACAACCATGTCTGCCATTACACGCTGGATTGGCAGGCCCAACAAGTGATCAGGTTGTCCTGCGAATCATTCACGGTCAGGGCGCAAGGCTCGTGGCGGATTAGCCAAAATCTGCGGGCCGGTCTTCCAGGAATACCGGTCACCTGTCAGATTGATCGTTTCCGTGAACCGGATGACCGGTTCGATCCGCTCCTCAACACGATGACGATTCCTCCAAACAGGCAGCAACGGGAGTCCGACAATGAAATGGTTTGCAGTCTTTTGTGCCTTGTTCGTGGCGCTGTGCTGGGGTTTGTACGGTCCAACCCTGACCAATGCACGATCGCCAAACAGGGAATGGGGTCCGTTCAAACCGTATGTGTTTATCGGCGTGGCCTACTTCGTGCTCGCCATTGTCGGCGGTTCGCTGATGATGAAGTTGGCCTTTAATGACAATTTCGACTACACCGGCAAGTACTTTCCGGCCATGCAGTGGGGATTCCTGGCCGGTTGCCTCGGTGCGCTTGGTGCTCTGGGTCTGACGTTTGCGTTAACCAGGGCAGGTGGCAAACCCGCCTATGTCATGCCGATTGTGTTCGGCGGTGCAGTCACGGTGAACGCGATCGCCGCCTACTTCATGCTACGGGGTACCGTGGAAATCAATCCGGTGATGTGGGTTGGCATGCTGCTGGTAGCCATCGGCATTGTGTTAACCGCAGGCTATACTCCGCATGCTCATCCACCTGGCAAACACCCGCCAGGACAAGAGGCATCTGTCGGACAGCATGATGGTGCCACTGCCGAGACGCTTGGCGAACCGCATGGAGACGGCTGACCTGGCTCGAGAAAAATAATCACGGATGGTGAACCATGTCCAATCGACTGCGCTGGAAGAGACTCCGACGCACCCGGCTGATTCAATCGACGCCCGTTCTGCAGGGGCCCTCCTCGGGGGGCTACGACAGCCCCTTTTCGTCGGCGATCGATGCCGACAATGAACTGGAACGGCTGGGCGAGAAATTTCAGCCTTCCAAACGGCATCACAATTATCTGCAGCACTACTGGACTCATCTGCGCGACATTCGGCACCAGGTGCGGTCGATGATCGAAATCGGAGTGCAAACGGACCGGTCAGTGCGGATGTGGGAAGCGTTCTTTCCCAACGCGCAGATTTACGGAATCGACGTCGATCCGGCTTGCAAGGAGTTCGAGGGCGGCCGCGTCCATATTCGCATCGGCAGTCAGGCCGACCCGCAGTTTTTGAATGAAGTCCTGGACGAGATCGGCGAGACACTCGATCTGGTCATCGATGATGGCAGTCATATTTCCGAACACCAGCTGCAAACCTTTGATCAGCTGTTTCCGCAGATGTCCGATCATGGAGTCTACGTGATCGAGGACACGGGTGGTGCCGTGGGTGACACGGAGCTACAGACCGTCAACCGCTGCAAACAACTGATTGACCATGTCATGTTCTGGCCGGCAGATTATCGTCCCGAGGATTGGGGAAAGCTGTCGAGTTTTCCGGCCGAGGCGTCGTGGGCGGACCGCAACATTGTTGGTTTGGCGTTTTACCGCTGGATCGTGTTTGTGTTTCGGGGACACAACCCTGAAGACAATCCGTTTTTGAGTTGATCCTGAACCACGCATGAAAAAACCGCAGCCGGTTCAGACTGCGGTTTGATTTCTGCTCGACTCTCAGGCTTGTTACGGCGACAAGGCATCGGCGGTCAGCGAAGAGGCTTGCTTCAGCTTGGCGACGCGCTCCTTGTAGTCGGCTTCCAGTTCCTGGCGTTGTTTCTCGAACTTGGCCCTGGTATCGGCTGATGCCTTGCCAATTTGCTCGTTGAGTTTGGCCATTTTGGCTTCAGCTTCGGATTTGAGAGAGTCGATTTTGACATTTGCCTTGTTTTGCAGTTCCTGCAGTTTTTCCTTCGCGTAATCAACCTTGGCTTTAACGTTGGCCTTCGCCCGGTCAGCCGCCTCATTCCACTCGGCCTCCAGTTCGTCAAGTTCGCGGTTGGTGGCCTCGATATCGCGCTCGATCTGGGCATCTTCGACGTCCATACGGTAACGTCGGAATACTACGCCGCCCAGCTCTTCCATGCGGGCATCCAGAGGAGCCGTCCAGCCTTCGGCAACCTCGGCAACCAGGGCAAAGCGTCCCGGCACCAAAACCTGGCCCACGTCATCCAGGAATTGGCCGTCAACGCCGACGTTGTACAAATCGCCGAGAGTTCCCGCGAGCGTACCCGTCGCGGCACCCACAACCATTCCGGCCGGGCCACCCAACATTCCGATCAGAGTGCCAACCAACATACCGGTCGCCATTCCTACCGGACCTTCATCGACTGCATCCTCAAGCTGCACAACGCCATTGGCATCTTTCGAGATTACAGCACTGGCGTAAACCACAATGTTGCCATCGGTATGCAGATCCTGAACGGCGCGAGAGCCCTCATAAGCGGCTTTCTCGTCCAGGAATACGACCACGATAAATTTGCTCATGCGACAGTCTCCACAAAAAGGGGAATAAGATGGTGGCGGATGCGTCCGCGTGTTGCGCATTTCCGCCAGGAATGAATGGCTCCCTGCACATGGCAAACTGTCCTGACGCCCGTTTGCCGGGGCGATCTACCAAAGATGAGAAGCAAAAGTCCCAGTAGTAGAACGAAATTATTTGCAATGACAAGTGCCAAAATGTTGGCACTCCAGGGTGAACGGTTTTTTGGCAAACTGGTGGGACCCAAACCGCTGTCATGCAATGAACATCAATGCCATCAAACGCTACACACCGATTTGCATCAGGGCCTGAATCATGCGGTCAATTTCATCATGCGTGTTGTAAAACGCCAGTGACGGGCGTACGGTTCCCGTCAAACCGTAACGTTGCATTGTGGGCTGGGCACAGTGGTGACCCGCGCGAACCGCGATACCTTCCAGGTCCAGGCGGCGGGCCACATCTTCAGGTTGCAAGCCGTCCATCACAAATGACAGCACCGAGGCTTTCTCGGGAGCTGTGCCGATTAGTCGCAGCCCTGGAACTTCGGCCAGCCGACCCATGGCGTATTCGGTCAGCGTGCGTTCATACGACGCGATTCGATCCATGCCGATGCTGTTCAGGTAGTCAATCGCGGCACCCAGACCGACGGCGTCGGCGAGGGTGCCAGTGCCGGCTTCAAACTTCGTGGGCGGTCCGGTGTAGGTGGTTTTTTCAAACGACACGCTTTCGATCATGTTCCCACCACCCTGCCACGGAGGAATCGTCTCCAGCAGTTCCTTCTTGCCATACACCACGCCGACTCCGGTTGGAGCAAACAACTTGTGTCCGGAAAAGACGAAGAAATCGGCATCCATCTCCTGCACATTGACCGGCATATGAGGTACCGACTGGGCTCCATCAACCAGCACTCGCGTATCGAAGCGGCGGGCCATAGTCACCATTTCCTTGACCGGCAACACGGTCCCCAGGGCATTGGAGACCTGGGTAAAGGCGACCAGCCGGGTTTTGGGACCCAGTAAATTGCCAAATCGTTCAAGGTCCAGTTCGCCTCGCCCGGTGATGGGCGCCTCGCGGATTACGGCACCGGTTTCTTCAGCCAGCATCTGCCAGGGCACGATATTGGCGTGATGTTCCATTGTGGTCAGCAGGATTTCGTCGCCGGTGCCGATGTTCTGACGCCCGAAGGTCTGGGCAACCAGATTGATGCCCTCGGTTGTGCCACGCACGAAGACGATTTCTTCTGACGAGCTGGCGCCGATAAACTGACGCACCTTGTCACGGGCCTGTTCGTAAGCGTCGGTCGAACGCGCAGCGAGTGAGTGGGCACCACGATGCACATTTGAGTTGTCACGCTGGTAGAAATTGGAAATCGCGTCGATGACCGACTGTGGCTTTTGTGTCGTGGCGGCGTTATCGAACCAGATCAATGGCTTGCCGTGAATCTCCTGATGCAGGATCGGAAAATCATTGCGAATTGTGGGCACGTCGAATTCTTCGTGCCTTGTTGTCGCTGGCATGCCGAACCCGGTTGCCGGTTGTGGAGGAGCAAACATTTGCGCAGGCATGCCGGAGTTTGAAACCGGCTGCAGCGACGGAGCCGTTTGATCCGACAGCAACTGACGCAAGTCGACCGCATCGACGGGCAAACCGGCCGGCATCGCCGCGGGCATGGTGAACTCGCCTGCGTCATCGGGTACGCCGCTCGACGCCGCGGGCGGCATACTTAAATGGCTGGCCAGTTGCGCAAGCACTCCCTGATCGAGCATCTCAAGTGACTCGAAAGATGAGCCTTGATCCAATCGATCGGCATGCGATCGTGATGCTACGTCGTCGACGGTAAATTCGTTGACCGCGTCGTTGGCCGAGTCGGGTTCGTCAAGGATTCGTCCAACATCCTCAAACAGCCGCGGGTCCAGTTCACCTCCGTGTCGCGCCGAATGGTTATCCGGGTGCGAATCACTCATGTTCATACTCGTGGAAGTAATCGACGACGAC
>JBPCVB010000614.1:0-4110 GCA_051010855.1 Pirellulaceae bacterium
TGAGTGAGAACGAACCGGACGAGACACCCGACCCCCTGCAATCGGATTCGCTGCAAAAACGCAACTTCCTGGCCATTTCCGCATATCAGGTCATGTTGCGGATCGGCTGGATATTCAAAACCGAGAGTATCATTGTTCCTGCAGCGCTGGATTCTCTGGGAGCCAGCGGATTCGTGCGTGGCTTTCTGCCGATGTTCGGGCGGTTTGGCCAAAGTGTTCCGCCCTTGTTGATCTGGCCGCTATTGATCTCGGCGCGGCGGCAACGCAACTGGCTGGCTGTGACGACACTGTTGATGGGCTTGCTGTTTTGGGCGTTGTCCGCCCTTTGGCATTTCGGCTGGCACGAGCGCGGTGACTGGATACCGCAAGCCATATTTCTTGTGCTGTACGGTCTGTTTTTCATGACGGTGGGCGTCAATCAATTGACCTTGTCATCGCTGATCGGCAAGCTGATCCGCGTTCATACCCGTGGCCGGCTGATGCTGGTCGCCAATACGCTGGGCGCCGCCTGTTCGGTAACTGCTGCGTGGTTTTTGCTGCAACGGTGGCTGGGCCAGGGCGAAGCGAACTTTGCCGCAATCTTTGGCATGTCGGGCAGTTGTTTCCTGATTTCGGCAGTGTTGACGTATTTGCTGCGAGAGCCCGTCAATCGGCGGGCCCGCAAGCATGAGCGGTTTCATTTGCAGGATGTTCTGGCCGACGTCGTGCGGACCTTTCGCGAAGACGCCAATTTTCGGCTGCTGGCCGTCATCTCCGGACTGTGCGGCATGTCGATGACCCTGTTACCGCATTATCAAACGCTGGCTCGCGAGCGACTGGACCTCGGCTTCAGCGACTTGCTGCCATGGGTAATTGCGCAGAACATCGGCGTGGCCCTGTTCAGTATTCCCGCTGGCGCAGTAGCTGACCGGTTGGGCAATCGCGTTGTTTTGCGTGTCATCCTGTTGTTACTGACACTGGCGCCAATCGCTGCCTTGTTCTTTTCCACGCAGCCCGCCGTCGGCAAGACGGGATTCATGGGAGTGTTTTTTCTGCTGGGTCTGACACCGGTCACGATGCGTATCCTGTCGAATTACACGCTGGAGTTCACGACCGTGGAACACCAACCGCGTTATCTGGCCGCTCAAAAGCTGTCGATGGCCGCACCAGTGATTTTCACTTCGACCATTCTGGGATTGACGCTGGATTTCCTCGGCTTTGAATTGGTGTTCTGTTTGGTGATCGCCTGCCTTGCCCTGGCGTGGTATCTCACATTCCGGGTTCATGAACCGAGAGAAATCCAACAATAGGTCGAAAACAGGTTGGTAACAAAACTTGTTCATCGATCCCGGCGGGACGATACTTATTGTTGTTGTTGACTCTTCGATTTTTCCGTTCAATTGCCGGTGTCAAAAATGCGAATTCGTTATTCCCTGTTGTTAGCTCTGGTCCTGTGTTTTCCATTGGCTGCCAATGCGCAGGATTTGGAAGGTGTCAAATGTCTGGTTGATCCTGCTGCCGATGCGGTTGCCGACTTTTCCTCCGTGTACATGGAAGCCACCGTGTATTTTTGCTGCGGCGATTGCAAGACCGAGTTTGAAGGCAATCCGGACGCGTGGGTCGCCGCGGCCAATTATCAGCTCGCGGCCACCGGGCAATTCGTGCAAAAGGCTTGCCCTTTTTCGGGTGGCCCGTTGGCAGAGGATACTTCATCAGAAGTAGGCGGAATGACCGTTGGTTTTTGCTGTGCCAATTGCAAGGCCAACGTTGATGGTGCCGCGGATCAGGCTGCCCGGCAAGCCATGCTGTTCAACGCCGAAGCCTTTGAGAAAGGCTTTAAGCGTGCGTCGGAAGTCGATCTAGCCGGCATCACGTGCATGATGATGGACGAAGAAGTTTCAGCTGAGTACTTCGTCGAGTTTAACGAAGGCAAGATCTACTTTTGTTGTGATTCATGCGTGGAAATGTTTAACGAGGATCCCGAATCGTACACGACGGCAGCCAACTGGCAGCTGTTCCAAACCGGCCAGTACGCCCAGACAAGTTGCCCGTTTTCCGGTCGCGCGGTGGGCGAGGACATGATGGTCGATATCGGTGATAAACAGGTGGGCTTCTGCAATGCCGGTTGTCAGGCCAAGGTGCAAAACGCAGCCGACGACTCGGCCCGCATCGCAATGGTCTTTGGCGCAGATACGTTTGCCCAGGGCTTTGCCAAAGTGGGTGATCAGGAATAAAAAAAATTCCGGCGGCCGGTTGCCATCGAGTCAAACTGATATGGGCTCGGGCAAGCGGTTTTGCGATACTTCGGCCCGGAAATTCCTCAGGGTTGACGGGGTCGTGATGCGTATCTTTTTTTCTGTCGGCGAACCCAGTGGCGACCTGCACGGTGCCAACTTGATCAAGGACCTGCGCGAGCGGCACCCCGAACTTGACGCCGTCGGGTTTGGCGGACCGAAGATGTCGGCAGCCGGCTGTCAGTTGCTGTATGAGCTGACTTCACTGGCCGTGATGGGATTGGTCAGCGTTCTTGCCAATGTGCGTGCGTTTTTCAGACTGTTGGCCGAGGCTGACCGTTACTTTGCCGAAAACACGGTCGATGCCGTCGTGTTGATAGACTACCCGGGCTTTAACTGGTGGATTGCCCGCAAGGCGCGAAAGCACAACATTCGGGTCTTCTACTATGGGGTACCGCAAATGTGGGCGTGGGCGCCATGGCGTGTGCGCAAGTTGCGACGGCTGGTCGATCATGTGATCTGCAAATTGCCGTTTGAGGAAACGTGGTTTCGCCAACGGGGTTGTCCGGCCTTCTATGTCGGCCATCCCTATTTCGACGAGTTGCGGCGTTATCAGATGGACGCCGGATTCATTGCCGATCAACAAAATGACGACGGTCGATTGCTGGTATTGTTACCAGGATCGCGTGATCAGGAAGTGCGTCGCAATCTGGCGACTTTGCTAAATGCAGCCTCCCAAGTGAAGTCTCGTCACCCCGCCACATCCGTTGCCGTAGCCTGCTACCGCGACAAGCACGCCGACCAGGTACGGATGGAGTGCGAGCAGTTGGGCATGGATGCAAAGGTGTTTACCGGCCGGACTCCCGAGCTGATTTCGCTGGCCGATGCCTGTATCGCCTGCAGCGGGTCGGTGTCCCTTGAGTTGCTGTACCATCGCACGCCGACGGTGATTGTGTATCGGCTCGGTTTGGTAACAAAGCTGGCTCAATTTGTGCTGCTGCGCGTCCGTTACATTACCCTGGTCAACCTGCTGGCCAGCGACAGTATTGAACGCGGTGCAAGTTCCTATGATCCAGACGATCCCGACTCAAACGCGCCGATGCCGGAGTATCCCACTTATTCCGACTGCAGCGACCAGGTGGCGACGTGGATCAATCGCTGGTTTGACCAGCCGGCATTGCTGCAGCAGCGGTTAGCGCAACTCGATCAACTGGCAAAGGCATTTGCACAGCCAGGCGCTTCCGAACGAGCTGCTGAATACGTATTTCAGCAACTGCAGCCCGAGGATCCCGCTCAACCGTCCGATCGCCAAATGCTGCGAGCAGCCTGACAGGCGATTGAAGTGAATCGACGGCCCGGGAGAGCCATCGTACTGGCTGTAAATTCCGATGCTTCCCCAGCGCTATTGCCAAATTCTTGGACATTGCTGGCCACGTTCGCAAAAATGTAGCTGGTGAGTGCACTCTGCCATCGCGGCGAACGCGCTCGCCGGGGAACAGGGCATCGATAACGGCAGGAGGTGCAAAATGTTGATGCGAATGATCGTGATCGTGGCACTGTTGGCTGGTTGTGGCATCGCTGACGGTCAGGAACTCAAACTGACCGCTGCAATGACAGGTCCAATTTTTGGCGAGCCAGACGCTCGCAAGCACCTGAATACCTTGCTGTCACTTACCACGGACATTGATGGGCGGCTGGTTCTGGCGCGTGAAGTCTGGGACCAGCACGGGTTGAGCAAAGAGCGGCGGTTTGAGCAGAAACTGGAACGGTACAAGGAGCAATGGGACGAGTCGAAGTCCATCGGTCCGAACTTCAGGTCCGAGATCGAAAACGGCTATTACGATTCGTTGACCGATGTTTTCGACAGGCTGGATGCGGTATTTCCCCTGGGTGGCCG
>JBPCVB010000615.1:0-7455 GCA_051010855.1 Pirellulaceae bacterium
GGCTGCCGCGTATCGAATGTCAGTTGCCGTGTCGTAGGCATCGGTCACTTTTTTCCGCAACTGTTCCAGTTCTTCCGCGTCCGGTTCGTGCCCGGCCCTTTTCATGGCGGCAATATTGATGTCGAGAATGGTCGCAGCAGCCTGTTTGCCTCCCATCACAGCGTATCGCGCATTGGGCCAGGCAAAAATGAATCGAGGATCAAACGCCTTGCCGCACATCGCATAGTTACCTGCACCATAACTGCCACCGGTAATCAGGGTGATTTTGGGCACGCGGCTGTTGGAAATCACATTCACGACCTTGGCACCGGCCCGAATGATCCCGGCTTCCTCGCTGTCGCGTCCAACCATGAATCCCATTACATCCTGCAGAAAGATGATCGGCGTCCAGGTCTGGTTACAGTCCATGATGAAACGCGCTTCCTTGTCGGCGCTGTCGTGATAGATCACTCCCCCGAACTGCATGCCTTCCTTTTTGGTCATCACCGACGTGCGCTGATTGGCGACAATGCCGACGTGAAAACCGCCAATACGGGCGTATCCGCAAGTTATGGTTTGCCCGTATTCAGACTTGTATTCATCAAAAGAATCCGGATCGACGACCAGATTGATCATGTCGCGAACATCATAGCGCTGCTGCGGGTCGGTAGGTACAACATCCAGCATCTGGTTTGGATCACTGGCCGGTTCGTTCCACGTATCACGGCGAAACTTTGAATCGCGAGTGGTTTCCGGCATCATGCCAATCAGTTCTCGCACGCGTCGCAGCGCCGACTCGTCGTCGGGTTCGCGGTAATCGATAGTGCCGCTGATGCTGGCATGCATTTCGGCGCCACCCAGTTCCTCGGAGGTGTACTCTTGTCCGATCGCGCTTTTCACCAGCGCGGGTCCCGCCAGATAAAGTCCTGACCCTTCGGTCATCACCAGCTTGTCGCACAAAACCGGCAGGTATCCGCCACCGGCTACGCAATTGCCCATGATGGCGGCGAGTTGCGGAATACCCATGGCCGAGATGACGGCGTTGTTCCGGAAGATTCGGCCAAAGTCATCTTCGTCAGGAAAGATCTCATCCTGCAGCGGCAGAAACACACCAGCCGAATCGACCAGGTACAACAAGGGCAATCGGTTTTGCATGGCGATTCGCTGAGCCCGCAAGACCTTTTTGCAAGTCATGGGAAAGAACGCGCCGGCCTTGATCGTGGCATCGTTGGCAATGATCATCACGAGGCGTCCGTTGATGTGCCCGACGCCACAAATCACACTGGCCGATGGCGCACCTCCCCATTCCTCGTACATCCCGAAACCGGCCCATTTGCCAACTTCCAGCCACCAATCGTCGTCAGTAACGTGTGTGATACGTTCGCGCGCCGTCAGGCGGCCTTTTTTGTGCTGACGTTCAATCGACTTTGGTCCGCCGCCTTCAGCGATGGCGGCCGACTGCTGCTGGAATTCCTCGATCAACGGTTCCCAGGTCATGGGTGTTCCTGTGGTGGTTAGCAACTGGATTGGTTGCCGGATTCAGGCCTTCTCCCTCCGGGAGAAGGTGGCCGAAGGCCGGATGAGGGGCCGGTATTTCGATTTCGCCACACGGCGTGGGTCGGCAGGTGAACGCCCTCGCCCGTCCCGGCAGGCCGGGACACCCTCTCCCCGAGGGAGAGGGAAAACGCACCTGACTATACTTCAAAATCGTGGTTCAACCAGTCCTTGGCGACGGCCACGACTTCCTCGTCAAAATTGCCCTTGAGTTCGTCAAAGCGGATGCGGTTGCGGCGACGGGCCAGTCTCAGGTACAGCGTACCGGTGCGATATTCCTTGAGCTTGACCGGTTCCTCGATCGTGCCGTTTACCATCAGCGAACTGAGTCGCGAATAAACACAGCTGGCCATAAACAGTTCAGTGGCGATATCACCCAGTCGGGCCTGCACGAACTGGCGGTTGATAATGCCTTCACGGTGCTTGAACAAGGCGACTTCGCAGGCCCACGCGAACTGGCCAATTTGACGCGACAACTGACGCGAAAAGTACTTCAGGTGATCGTGCTTGACGGGGATCTTGGGGAATCGCGGTAACAACTTGCCCGCCCGCCAGGGTTTTTTGAAGGCTTCCCGCTGGATGGCTTCCATGTCCTTGCCCAGGTGACGCAGGCCGACGGCAGCCACAAAACACCGCAGTACGTCATTGGCACCTTCGCCGATCTGGTTCAAACGCGCGTCTCGCATCATGCGTTCAAAAGGTTCATCGGTAAAAAAGCCCTTGCCGCCCCAGATTTGCAGGCAGTCATTAACGATGCGCCACAGCTGGTCACTGGCAAACACCTTGAGCATTGCGGTTTCGATCATGTAATCGTCGGCGCCGCTGTCGATTAACGCTGCCGTGTGATACGTCGCGCTTTCCATCGCGTAGGTGTCCGCTGCGGCCTCGGCGATTTTCTGTTGCACCAGTTCAAACTCACCCAGCGTCTTTCCGAACTGGATTCGATCGTTGGCCCGCAGCACCATTTGCTGCAAGCAGAACTTGGCAGCGCCCGTGCAGCCTGCGCCGAACGCCGTGCGTCCAAAATCCAGGACAGTCAGTGCTACACGCAGGCCCTTGCCGATCGGTCCGAGAACATTTTCTTTCGGCACGACCATGTTGGTGAATTTGATCCGGCCAGTGGCTGTTCCGCGAATGCCGACCTTTTCCATGCGTTCTTCCAGCACTTCAAAGCCCTTCATGTCGGGCGTCACCAGAAAGGCCGTGATCCTGCCATCGGGCTCAGCTGGATCCGGAGTTCGCGCCATCACAGTCAGACAATCCGCGATCCCGCCGTTGGTGATCCAGCGTTTCTCACCATTGAGCACAAAGCTTTCGCCGTCTTCGGTCGGTTCTGCACGCGTGCGTACATTGCCGGCATCCGAACCCGCTTGCGGTTCAGTCAGCGCGAACGCTCCCAGCTGCCGACCGGTCATCAACGGGGCCATCCATTTCTCTTTTTGTTCATCGGTTCCAAACAGCTCAAGCGCCCGGATGCCAATCGAGTGATGCGCGTTGACAAACACGCAAGTCGAACCGCAATGCCCGCCGATTATTTCCATGACTCGGCAGTAATTTTGTTGTGACATGCCGGCGCCGCCGTACTGGGTGCCAATGGTCATGCCCAGCACTCCGAGATCACCCAGTCCGTGGACCACGGAATCGGGAATGATCTCTTCACGATCAATCTCCGCGGCATCGATGTGTTCGTTGCAGAATTCGCGGACCCTGGCCACCATTTCATCGCCGATTGCCCGGGAAGAATCGGGCAACTCAGGGTAGGGCATAATGGACTGTTCACGGAAGCGACCGAAATACAGATCCTTGCAAAACCCTTCCTTCTGCTCACCGGAAAACAACAGTTCCTCGGCCTGCGCCATCTGTTTCCGTTCCAGTTCGGTCAGCGTCGTCGACATGGTGACTATCCTTACATTCGAAGTGGATGTAGCGGTCGCCCTTGCCCGCAAACGTGTTGACCGACGTTTGTCGCAAGAATGGCCGGGTGGGAGCTCGTAAGACAAGCGGCTCGGACGACGTCAAATCCGGGGTCGGATTTCGGACCACAGGCCGGCTTCAACGCCAAAATTATTGCCGATCGATACGAAAACGCAACACACGCACCGGAACGTCCGGAAGATGTCCGCTTCGCCAGACCGCAAGCGTCGATTACATTGACGGCAAAATCGACTGTACACCGACAACTCATTGAGAAGAACCGATCAAAAATGTCAGATGCTTTTATTATCTCCGGCGCACGAACCCCCATCGGCTCGTTTCGCGGTGCTTTCAAAACGCTCACGGCGACCGATCTGGGCGGAGTGGCCGTCGCAGGCGCTATTGAGCGATCCGGCCTGTCTAACGAGCAGATCGATGAAGTCATCATGGGCAATGTGTTGCAGGCGGGCGTCGGTCAGGCCCCGGCGCGACAAGCTGCCTTAAAAGCCGGATTGCCCCCGACGATCGCGGCTGTGACCGTCAACAAGGTGTGCGGGTCGGGCCTTAAAGCCGTCATGATGGCCGGCCAGGCAATCCGCTGCGGTGACGCGTCGGCCATCGTCGCGGGCGGTATGGAAAACATGACAGTGGCTCCCCACTTTGCCCGTGGATTGCGTGAAGGCGTCAAGCTGGGCAATTTCGACATGATTGATGCTATGGTTTCCGACGGTCTGACTTGTGCGTTTGAAGGCTGCCACATGGGAAATCACGCCGAGCACATTGCACAGAAGTTCAACGTGACCCGCGAAATGCAGGACGAATTTTCGGTAAACAGCCAGCTTCGGGCATCCAAAGCCGTTGCTGACGGATTGTTCAAGAACGAGATCGTGCCGGTCACGGTCAAAAGTCGCAGGAGCGAGACGGTCGTCGACACAGACGAGGGACCACGCCCCGATTCCACGATAGAAGGCCTTGCTGGTTTGCGGGCCGTCTTCCAAAAGGACGGTCTGGTAACCGCCGGTAACGCATCGACGATTAACGACGGCGCAGCGGCCGTTGTCGTCTGCGATGCAGCAACGGCCGAAGGACATGACTTCAAATTCCGCATCGTCGCCTGTCATACCTCGGGGACGGAACCCAAAGACCTGTTTATTGCACCTGTCGGCGCGGTGCGTGGCGCGGTCGAAAAGGCAGGGATTGCTCTGGGCGACATCGAACTGTTCGAGATCAACGAAGCGTTCGCGGCTCAAATGGTCGCTTGCGTCAATGAACTGGGGTTGGACATGTCCATCGTTAATGTCAACGGCGGCGGGATCGCCCTGGGGCATCCGATCGGTGCCAGCGGCGCTCGCGTGCTGGTCAGTCTGATGTACGCCATGAAAGCCCACGGCAAAAAACTCGGCTGCGCAAGCCTGTGCCTCGGCGGCGGCAACGCGGTAGCCATGATTATCGAAGCGGCATAGGTCGATGTAGCGACGGCTTCCTGCCGCCGTTTTCAATACTGGATCGGCGGCTGGAAGCCACCGCTACCCAATCCGTCGACGGCCGCGATAATCGAATGTCGTATTTGTTCTCTCCCGTCATCCAACCTTCGCAAAACCATGGACTCACTGTTTGTCGATATTGTCAACTACGTTCACGATCACGAAATCACCAGCGAGCTGGCCTATGACACGGCGCGTTGGTGCCTGGCGGATAGCCTGGGTTGCGGGATTCTGGCACTGAACTATCCCCAATGCCGCAACATGCTGGGTCCAATGGTCCCCGGCGCACAACTCAAGGGCGGATGCCGCGTACCCGGAACGCCGCTGGAGCTGGATCCGGTCAAGGCAGCCTTTGATATCGGCACGATCGTTCGCTGGCTCGATTTCAACGACACATGGCTGGCAGCCGAGTGGGGACATCCATCCGACAATCTGGGCGCCATCCTCGCTGTGGCGGATTATCAAAGTCGCATAGGTGGGCAGAACCTGACCGTGCGTGATGTGCTGACGGCCATGATCAAGGCCCACGAAGTGCAGGGCGTGCTGGCCCTGGAAAACTCATTCAATCGCGTTGGACTCGACCACGTGATTCTGGTGCGGATTGCCAGTACCGCTGTGGCCGCTCTGATGCTCGGTTGCGATCGACAGCAAACCATGAACGCACTGTCCAACGCCTGGATCGACGGCGGCGCATTGCGAACGTATCGACACGCACCCAACACCGGGTCACGCAAAAGCTGGGCGGCCGGTGACGCAACGAGCCGCGCGGTGCGGTTGGCACTGATCGCCCGCTCGGGCGAGATGGGCTACGACACCGCTATGACCGCACCCAAATGGGGATTCCAGGACGTGTTGTTCAAAGGGCAGAATGTTGTGTTGTCCCGTCCGCTGGATGCTTATGTCATGGAAAACATCTTGTTCAAAATCTCCTTCCCCGCCGAATTCCACGCGCAGACGGCTGTTGAGTGTGCCATTGAATTGCACCCGCAAATCAAGGATCGGCTGGACGAAATCGAGCGTATCGCAATGGAGACCCAGGAACCAGGCGTGCGAATCATTGACAAGACCGGACCGCTAAACAATTACGCCGACCGCGACCATTGCCTGCAGTACATGGCGGCCATCGGTTTGATCTTTGGCGAATTGACCGCCGACCATTACGAGGATACGACGGCCTCGGATCCACGTATCGATGCCATGCGTGCGAAGATGGTGGTTCGCGAGAACACTGCCTACACAGAAGACTACTACGACGCAGACAAGCGGGCGATTCCCAACAGTATTCAGGTCTTCTTTACCGACGGAAGCAGCACAGACAAGGTCGAGGTGCACTACCCGATCGGACATCGCCGTCGGCGCGACGAGGGCATTCCAGCACTGCGGCAAAAATTTGCCAACAACCTGGCCACCCAATTCGACAACGACACGTGCCAGTCAATCATCGCCGCGTTTGCAAATGCCCCCGAACTGGAATCCATGCCGGTCCGGGAATTCATGCAGATGCTGGTCAAGGAATCGGCGGATGTCGGGACCCTTCTGGCCTAGAATCCTCGTCGTCGTCCTAACTTGTCCCCGCGTTTGAATCGCTGGCTTTGCGACTGTTCGCCGTGGTGATGAGGGCTAAGATAGTGTCTATGACCAACACAATGGCAAGGATTTCCTGACCTTATGCCCGCTGCCACTTTTCCTGCCACGTCTCCCACAATCGACCAGGTTGGCGTTGTTGAACGTGCTTCGCGTTTCACCAAACGCAGCATTAAAAAGGACGCCAAGCTCGAAGGACTGAAAATGGTCCTGTCGATGATCGACCTGACGACTCTGGAAGGCATGGATACCGAAGGCAAGGTGCGTCAATTGTGTTACAAGGCCCGGCACTTGCATGACTCGATTCCGGGCTTGCCGCATGTGGCGGCCGTTTGCGTCTATCCAAATTTTGTTGCACTGGCCAAACAGGAAGTCGCCGATTCGGGTATCAAGGTAGCATCGGTTGCAACGGCGTTTCCGAGCGGCAATTCCTCACTGGAAATCAAGCTAAACGACGTCCGCATGGCCGTCGACAGCGGGGCTGATGAAGTCGATATGGTGATTTCGCGCGGCCGTTTTCATCACGGCGATTACAAATACGTGTTCGATGAGATCGCTGCGGTCAAGGAAGCCTGCGGTGACGCGAGATTAAAAGTCATTCTGGAAACAGGCGAATTGGGCACATTTGACAAGGTGCGGCACGCCAGCGACATCGCTATCGCCGCCGGCGCCGATTTCATCAAGACTTCGACCGGCAAGATCAAACCGGCGGCCACGATGCCCGTGACGCTCGTGATGCTGGAAGCGATCCGCGACCACTGGTTCAAAACCGGCCAAATGGTGGGCATGAAACCGGCTGGCGGGATCTCCAAAGCCAAACTGGCCCTGCATTACCTGATCATGGTCAAGGAAACGCTGGGTCCAGAATGGCTGGACAGTCACTGGTTTCGTTTCGGGGCCAGCAGTCTGGCCAACGACGTGCTGATGCAAATCGTCAAGC
>JBPCVB010000616.1:0-3489 GCA_051010855.1 Pirellulaceae bacterium
GTGTGGGGTCGGCCCGCTGCGGTCGCTGTTGTTCGCTTTGTTCGAAAACCTCGATGACTATCCACGGGTTATTGTGCGCATGGGAGCCAAAAGCCCGGATGACCTGGTTTTCCGGGACGCCGTCTCCAATCGCTGGAACAAGGGCGACAGGGTGGACGTGCTGGTTTCGGTGGAACATGCCGAACCCGGCTGGATCGGACCCGTGGGCGTCGTAACGAAAATCCTTGACGAAAAATATACCGATTGCCATCCGGAACAGGGTGTGGCCGTGATGTGCGGTTCGCCTTTGATGATGAAGTATGTCCTGGGGATATTGTTGGATCGAGGTTATGCGCCCCAAGACATCTACATGTCGTTGGAACGAAACATGAGTTGCGGCGTGGGAAAATGTGGGCATTGCCGTATGGGCCAATACCATGTTTGTTACGACGGACCTGTGTTTTCTTTTGCACAACTAGAGGCTTTACCGAAAACCTGGGACTGACATGAGCAAAAGAATTGTGCTGGATCTGACGAAATGTGAAGGTTGCGAAGCCTGTTCGGTCGATTGCGGCTACTTCTACAGTTCTGGCGACAGGGACCAGGGAATTCAAACACTCAAGGAACGGGCCACCTTTCAGATTGTTTGTCGCCGCTGCGAACATGCCAGTTGCGTCGTTGCCTGCCCCTACGATGCGTTGGAGCGTCAAGACGATGGGTCGATTAAACGTTTCAATCTCCGCTGCGTGAGTTGCAAACTCTGCACCCAGGGTTGCCCGTTTGGCACGATTTATCCTGAAATGGTTGGATTTTATCAGGCCCCGTGTAATTACTGCCTTGATCGGACAATAGACAAACCACCCTGCGTGTCGGGCTGCGTGAAAAACGCGATTGCTTACCGTCAGGTGACGGACGAGCCGGACTTGCACATTATCGATGAACATTTCGCTGTCATTGGACCGCGGTGGGAAAGGGAACAAGTGTGAATTCGATCGTGGCGTTCCTGTTTTTTCCCGGGTTTCTTTTTACGGCGGCGGCAGGGCTGCTGGTAAGTTGGTACGACCGTAAGCTGACGGCGAGAGTACAAATGCGGAAAGGGCCGCCGTTGTTGCAACCAGTTTTTGATATCGCCAAGTTGATGATCAAGGAGACCTGTGTTCCTGAAGGCACCCCGACGTGGTTGTTTCTTTCGGCTCCATTGGTGGGCCTGGCGGGTGTCTCGCTCGCCTCCATGATCCTATGCCAGGCGATGTGGAACGCAGACGCCACGTTTGCCGGCGATTTGATTGTCGTGATTTATCTATTGGCGCTGCCTTCTCTGGCCATAATCCTGGGCGCTTTCGCGTCGCAAAACCCGCTGGCTTCGCTGGGCGGCAGTCGCGAAATGAAACTGGTGCTGGCGTACGAACTTCCGTTTGTGCTGGCCGCCTGCGTACCGATCCTTACCGCGCAGAGTATTCAGCTTGGCGAAATTCTTACCGCGCCGGCAGTTGTGACTTCCCTTTCCGGAATCCTGGCCTTGATCGTGGCTGTTATCGCCATGCAAGCCAGACTGACCCGGGTGCCGTTCGATATCCCTGAGGCCGAATGCGAACTGGGATCCGGTGTGCTTATTGAGTATTCCGGTCCGGCATTGGCAATCTACAAACTGAATCAAGCGATGATGCTGTTTACCGGCCCGATGTTTTTGCTGGTCCTGTATGGGGGAGGTATTTCTGTTTCGGAGAGCTGGTTAACGGCAGTCTGGGGAATACTTAAACTCATGGGGCTGGTCACCCTAATGGTGCTGATTCGAAACACGGCACCGCGTCTTCGAATTGACCAGGCAATGAAACTGTTGTGGGGACCGGTGACGCTGGCCGCGGTTATTTCATTGACGCTGGCTTGGTGGGGTATTTGATGATGAGCATTCGCAATCAGATATTCAGCCGTTCGTTATTCCTGTTTCATGTTGGCGGAAGCGCCTGTAACAACTGCGATATTGAAATCCTGGATACGTTGACGCCCAAATACGACCTTGAGCGGTTCGGAATCATCGCCGTCGGGAGTGTACGTCACGCCGATATCATCTTGCTATCGGGAATTTTCAACAAGAAATCTGCGATTCGCGTGCGCAGAATCTATGAACAGGCACCCAAACCGGTCATTGTGATCGCGATTGGTGGCTGTGCCTGTAGCGGATTAATCTTTCGTGACTCGTACAACTGGGATGAACCTGTTGGGAACTACATTCCGATTGACGCGTTCGTGGCCGGTTGCCCGCCCAAGCCGGAAGCGATTATCTCCGCCATCACCCAGGTTATCAAAAAACTAAGAACACCCGGGGCAGCGGGAGAGTCGTCATGAATCGCGAAGAACAAATTGACCGCATCCAGGTTGCCCTTGGCGAACGACTGTTAAAGGTCCGGCGACCGCAGGAAAATCGTCTGTATCTGGACGTTGAAGCAACGGTGATTCCGGAATCCGCTCGACTGCTGTCAGACCAACTGCAGGCCAGGTTCCAAACTGCGTCAGGAGTGGATGCTCCAAGGGAAATTGAAATCCTCTATCACTGGGTTTTTGATGCCATCGAGTTGGTCGTAACCGTCTGCACGAAGGTCGATCGCCAGCAGCCGGAACTTCCATCGATCGCCGGAATTTGTCCAGCGGCGGAATGGATTGAGCGCGAGATGTGGGAATTGCTGGGAATCTCATTCCCGGGTCATCCCGATCAGCGGCACTTGCTGCTGGACGACGAGTGGCCGGAGGGAAAATATCCGTTGCGTCGCGATTACCAAAAAGACTGAGCTTCATGAGCAAAAAGACAACGATCATTCCCGTCGGTCCTTATCACCCGCTGCAAGAGGAACCGGAGTTCTTCAAGTTGTACGTGGAAGGAGAAAATGTCGTCGGCCTGGATATCGAGTTGGGATACAACCACCGCGGCGTCGAAAAACTTTCGGAGAGCAAAGACTACGAAGAAACCATCTTTCTGGTCGAAAGGGTTTGCGGCATTTGTTCAACATCTCATCCAATTGCGTGCGTTCATGCGATTGAAGAAGCGGGTGAGATCGAAGTCCCGGAGCGAGCCCTGTTTATTCGCAGCTTGATCGGCGAACTGGAGCGGATTCATTCTCATTTGTTGTGGTTGGGACTGGCCGGGCATTTCCTGGGATTCAACACCGTCTGGATGTGGGCCTGGCGGTACCGCGAGGAAGTCCTGAACATTTGCGAGTGCGTTACCGGAAATCGAAACCACTACGGGATGATGAAACCGGGTGGCGTACGGCGGGATATCGTCTCAGCAGATATTCCGGCCATTCAAAAAATGCTGGACGCGCTCGACAAGCCGTTGAACATGTTTCGGAAAACGGTAGCGGAAGATCCACTGATTCAGGCGCGTACGGAGGGAAGCGGCGTTCTGACTGCTGATCAAATCAGAAAGTATGGCGCGCTCGGCCCAACGGCGCGGGCTTCGGGAGTCGACATCGACGTGCGAAGGGATCACCCGCATGCCGCTTATGGACAACT
>JBPCVB010000617.1:0-2810 GCA_051010855.1 Pirellulaceae bacterium
TCAATCAGGTCCACTTCACGCGTGACGTCCAGTCGCCATGGCGGAGGAATGACAGTCACTTCATCCGCATCGCTTTCCAGCAACTGGTCCTTGACCTGTTCGGAGAATTCAGCGGTGTTGACACTCAGCGAAATTCCGCCCGAGCCGGCCTTGCCACCAATGCTTTTGGTCAGGCAACGCGCGAAGCCCAGCGACTCGAGGATTTCGACCGCACGATCACGGGGAATCTCAATACCCAGAATGCGATCCAGCTGGGCGAACCTGAGGCGGATCGGCTGACGCGGTTCGAGTTTCGCGCCCACGTCAATGAATCCATCAGCGATCTCGCCACCAGCCAATTGCTGGAGGAGCTCGCAGCAACGGCGACTGGCCCAGTCGATGTTCTCGGAGTTGATCGTTCGTTCAAAGCGGAAGGAAGCGGCACTGTGCAGATTCAGCTTGCGTGCCGTGGCCCGGATCGACAAGGGATTGAAGTGAGCGGCTTCGATCAGCACGTTGACGGTGTTGTCCGAAACTTCGGTTTCAGCCCCGCCCATGACACCACCCAGTCCAACGGCGCGATTGCCGTCAGCAATGACGCACATGCCCGGCTGCAGGTCGTAGGTGTTGTGGTTGATCGCTTCCAGTTTCTCGCCAGAGTGCGGTTCACGCACGATAATCTTGTTGCCCTGCAACCGGTCATAGTCGAAAGCGTGCAGGGGTTGTCCGCATTCCAGCATCACATAATTGGAAATGTCGACGATGTTGTTGACCGACTCAACACCAACGGTGGCCAGCCGGTCGACGAGCCATTGTGGGCTGGGCCCGATCTTGACGCCGCGTATCAAACGGGCGGTGAAGCGGTAACAGAGCTCCGGGCACTGGATTTCGACGGCGAAATTCTGATCGATGGCCGGAGCGGCTGTGTTCAGTTCGGCCGGCGGAATCCTGAGCGGCTCGGTGAACAGAGCAGAAACCTCACGGGCCACGCCAACATGACCCAGGCAATCCGCCCGGTTACTTGTTACTTCCAGGTCAATACACGTATCGTTGCCGACCGCTTCACTGCCTTCGTGATTGAGACCCGTCATCGTCAGCCGATCGACCATTTCGTCGTGGTCCGGTAACGACACATATTCCTTGAGCCAATCCTGGGAAACGAGCATTGTATTTTTCGCTTTCGACTTTGACTTGACTTGCGACCAGTCTCTAAAACTGTCGCAAAAAACGCACATCGTTGGTGAACAGATCGCGAATGTCAGTGATCTGGTGACGGATCATGCAGAGTCGCTCGACTCCCAGTCCGAATGCAAATCCCGACCAGACTTCGGGATCGTAACCAACCGAGTTGAGCACATTGGGATCGACCATGCCGGCACCTCCGAACTCAACCCACTTGCCGTTCCAGAAATAATCCGCTTCCACGCTGGGCTCAGTGAAGGGAAAGAAGGAGGGTCGAATCCGCACCGGTACGCTTTCACCCAGGTAGTTGGTGGCGAACAGCCGCAACACGGTTTTCAGGTCCGCCAACGACACATTACGATCGACCAGCAGTCCCTCCATTTGATGAAACATCGGGTAATGAGTCATGTCGGCCGTATCGGGGCGGTACACACGTCCCAGTGAAATGATGCGTACCGGGGGCTGCGTTTCTTCCATAACCCGGATCTGCACATTGCTGGTTTGACTGCGCAGCAATCGATCGGGGGCGTCATCATGTTGCGAGCCGGCCACCGACAGATAGAAATTATCCAGCGGGTCGCGAGCTGGGTGGATTTCCGGAATGTTCAGGGCCTCGAAGTTGTGCCACGGGTCCTCGACTTCCGGTCCATCAGCCGGCGTGAATCCGAGACGACCCATGATGTCTTTCAGTTCCTCGATGGTCTGCGTGATGGGATGCAACCGTCCGATGCGCGGAGTGACCCCTGGCCGGGAAACATCGAAATGCGGATCGCGGACCCGTTCCGCGGCGGCGCCGGTCAGTTTGGTCTGAGCCTCGTCGAAAGCCGATTGAATGTCGTTCTTGACTGCGTTCAGTTTTTTGCCGGCCGCCGGTTTGTCTTCACGGGAAATGGTGCCGAGAATTTTCTGAACCGACTTGAGACGACCCTGGCGGGCGCCGAGGAATTCCACGCGGGCCTGTTCCAGTTGATCATTATCTGCGGCAGCGTCGAACGCGGTCCTCGCGTCGGCTGACAGCGAATCCAGCTGATTCAGGAAATCATCCAGAGGGGTGGCGGTATCGGAAGACATAGTTAAACACCTGTTGATCAGGAAGGATCACTCCCATGATCCAGAATTGACACAAAAAAAACAGCACCAGTTCGGTGCTGTTGTGTGATTCCAGGAAGCTGGTCAGACCGAAGTCAGGCAGGCAAGGCGTTTTTGGCAGCCTCAACGATCAAATCAAAGCCGGCGGGGTCGCAAATCGCGATTTCCGACAACGATTTTCGGTCCAGTTCGATATTGGCGGCCTTGAGTCCGGCAATGAACTGGCTGTAACGCATTCCGCGCTGGCGACAGGCGGCATTGATCCGAATGATCCACAGACGGCGAAAGTTGCGTTTGCGGGCCTTGCGATCCCGATAGGCAAACTGGCCACTGCGAATCAACGTTTCCTTGACGGTACGCAGCAGATTGCCGCGACCACCGCGATTGCCTTTTGCCCGCTTAAAGAGGCGGCGCTTCGCTTTGCGCCGAGCGGCGCCCTTGAGAGTACGCATGGTACTTGCCCTTTCACAATATTTCTCGCCGCATCCTAGGCCCCGCAGCCGAACTTGCTTCGACCGCAGCGTTGCTATGCCCGTACGGCGGACGTCACGCTAGTAACT
>JBPCVB010000618.1:0-3404 GCA_051010855.1 Pirellulaceae bacterium
GCCCTGAACGGCTTCCACAGCTTCTAATCCGGCAAATGGTGTTGATTCGGTTGGCCTGTTTCCCCTAAACGATGCCTGGACCAGGTGACATGAAGTCGCCTGCGCTGACCAGTTGTATTGATTCGGGGATCGATCCGTTGATTCGCATGATCAATTTGTTCGCCGTGGCCACCACCTTGATCGTGGCCTGCGCCGGTTGCCAGAGCGATCCGTACTGCCAGCAGGCCATCGCGACTTTGCGGGCCGAAAAAATCCAGCTGGAAAATGAATACTATTCGCTGAAGTCGCAATATGAAGCGGACATGCGACGTTGTGGTCAGCCATTGCCTGCCGATTTTTACCCGAATTACGGGTCGGGCCCGTTGAACGAAGGAATTATTTCCCCGTTGCACAACAACCGGGCGGAACCGGTGCCTGCTGGAGCATCTTCGTCAGGCGAATTACCCGATCCCAACGAGTTGAGTTCACATATTCGGTCGGTGGAGGTGCATCAACTGCCCACGGTTGCCAACGAGACTGCTCGTATTTTGGTGCGACCCCTGGACAGGTCGGGGGCCATCATCCCGATTGAGGGTGATCTGAAAATTCGCTTGTTTGATCCGGCGACACGAACAACGGTATCCGAGTACGAATTCGATCGACGCGATGTCGCTGGTTGGGTGAGTGACCAGCCGGGTAAACAACCCGGATTGCATGTTGGACTTCCGGAAAATGGTCAGCGAGTCACAGCGGATCGGCTGGAATGTGATTTGCAATTCCGGACTTCAGACAATCGGATCCTCAAGCAAAAAACAGAATTGATGCTGACGTCGGTGCCTGCGACCAGTCGTCAGCCTGTTCCCGCCAGGCGGTCATCGCAACCGCGAAGCGAACCTGCTCCGATCATGCCAGAAGCAATCGATGGCGTTGAAATCGAAATTGGTGACGAAATCAATTTCGATTCCGTGCAAGGATCCGGTAGCCCGCCACCCCCAGGGTGGCAGCCCGATCGCTAGAGTTCAGTTGAAGGTTGGCGAGCCATCAAGTTGGCGAGCTATCGCCAGCGGCCTTCACGATACCAGGGTGACGGGTAACGCGTTGTATGAGGCACCGCTGCCGGCTGTGCGGATTGCTGCGGCATTTCATCGATCGAGACACCGAGCCAACCATCCGAAGCGATGAGTTCAATGATCCCGAGCCCCTGAATTCCCTGCTGGTCGGCTAAACGTGCAGGCATCGCCGAGAAATCGAATTGGGTTTTGAAAAGGGCACTAAAGGCCGTCCGAATGGTCAACTGGTCACGCAAATTCAGCCGGCTGGTTTTGACAGTGATCCCATGCGATTCGTCCAATGTCATCAGCACCCGTGTGCCACTGGCCTGAGGTGTGTAGGCCGTAGTCACAATCACGTTACGCCAGCGATTTTGCCGGCCGATTTGCAGCGAACGCAAACGTAGCGAAATCAGTATCCGGTTTTCGTCAAAGTCCAGGCGAATCGGGTCTCGACTGGCAAACTCAAACGTTACGTCTTCCTGGGCGCCGGGTTCTACCGTGAGGTCGTTGCGGCCCAACAGCGTGTTCAGCTGATCGACAAACTCTTGCGTGGTGAATTTGCGTCCGCCAATTTCCGCTTGACTGATCAGGTTGTTGATGGCGGAGCGATGGATCTGCATACCCAGCAGGCTACCCGTTTGGGTTTGGGGCCTTGGAGTGAATGCTGCCAGCTGATCCATGGACGCCAGGCGATATCGGACAACCGCCGAATCATTGGTGGTCGCCAGCGAGACCGGTTCGGGTTCCAGTTCCATTGAGTGCAATGGATCGAGCAGGTTGTCACGCAGCCAGCGATCGGCTTCGTCTACCTGCTTTTGGATTTCGTCATCGACACGCGTGCGAAATTCCTGTCGCAGTTTTTGCTCAACAATTACCTTGGCTTCCCGGCTTTGCTGTTGCTGTTGTTGCTGGGCCACTCGGCGAGCCATCCATCCGACGACAGGTACATTGTCCAGTCGTGACTGGATGCCGGTCAGCCGATTGTCGGCCGAAGCTCGCACGTTGACTGGACGATAGTCGACGCCGCTCTCGCCAATCGCGATGCTCTTGGAAGCGTTGACCAACGCGTTGCCGACATTGTTGAACACAAATCCCTGCGCGTGGGCACGGGTCGTTGAAAACACACGACCATTGGATTGCAAACGAAAATGCAGGTGATGGGGATCGGGGATCAACTGGACCTGAACCTCGTTTGTCACGCGGCTTTGTCCCACGACGCTGGCTCCGAGGATCTTGTCACGCACCGGCTGATTGATAGTTCTGCCACCGGGAATCATGCGATTGATCATCTGTTGTGACAATTCAATGCGAATGTTGGCATTGCGATAGTTGTTGTCAATAGTGTCTGCCAGTTGTTGAACTGTCTCGTCACGGTTCCAGAAGTAATTCTGGAAATGACTGTTCAGACGCACTTCCGTGCCCGACGTCGGTTCGGCCTCCATGGACTCGAGGTCTCTGAGGAAACGGGCCAGATCAAGTTGACCAAGAGAAGCCGATCGCAGCACAGTCCCAAGGTCGTTGCCAATCGTGTGTTGGGCGTATTGAGCTTGTTCAGGAGTCAGCGATTTGGAAGTAGCCCGAGACATGATTTTGCGGGCAATCGCCTGGCGGCGGACCGGCGTCGACTCGGGATCCGCGAAGATCTCGGCAGCCTGATCCAGCATCAAATATTCATTCCATTGTGGATCCATGCCCGGCAGGTTGATTTCCTGAATACGCCGCTGGATCTGGTCGGCGACAGCCTGAGGGCTGGACTCTGTTAAATCCGTAATTTGCGCTGCGGCTACCTGGTGCGCCTGCAGCCAGACCGCCGACCGGCGCTTCATCTGATAAGCGACGCGAGCGAGATAGATGGCCGAGTCCATTTGGGATGGGTCTTCCTGAGCGACAGAATGGCTGTATTCAGCCAGCTGGTCAGCCAACTGGTCGCAGTGAACCAGTAATTGACGGGAATAGGGATTTGATAATTCAACCTGTGGCAGCTGCTCGTAATTGGCGATTGCTGCGTTGGCCCACAACTCGGTCATGTAAAACTGCGACAGGTACTCGAGTTCCAGCATTAGACTGGTTGGTAGAGGCCAGGTGTCTGACTCGGGCGTCGGAAGTGTGTCCTGATTCGAAATCGAAAGAGCCGAGGGCTGATTTGCCCGTGCCGTCTGATCGGTAAGCGACCAAACCTGGGACGGATCGGTCAACTTGTCAGGCTTCGGAGTTGTATCGGGAATGGGAGTCGTTTCCGGACTCGCAGCGATGACGTCCGGTGCTCCTTGCTGTGTCGATTCAGACGCCGTGTCGCTTGATTCTGATCGAGTGGCGTTTTCCACAATCTCCGTTTGCGAATCGGGTGTGCGATTGGGGCGCTGCGTCCTCTGC
>JBPCVB010000619.1:0-2924 GCA_051010855.1 Pirellulaceae bacterium
TGGGCAAAGGGCGACTGGGGAGCCCGTTCCACGGCTTTCAGATGTTCGGCCAGTGCTTCCTCCATACGGTTCTTCTCCATCAATTCGCGCCCGATCTTCAGGTGCACAATCGATCCTTCCAGCGATAGCGGTGCCAGTAACGCGGGATCCTCGATCACACTTCCCGGAAACGCTGCCGCTTCACGCAGGCTGGAAACCAAATCGCGATCGCGGGTTTTGACATCGGCCAACAAGGTATCGACCTTAACCGGACCTTTGTAAATCACATTCAGGTTGCCGTCAGGATCGACCAGGAAACTGGTCGGCAGTGGCAATGGTGTCTCCAGCGTGATCATGTTGTTATGCAGTCGCCGCAGTTTTTCCAGCAATATCGGATCGGCCATGCCCACGTGAAACGGCAGACCCAGCCGTTCGGCAAACTTCTTCGAATCCGCGACGGGGTTGTCAATGTTGGAATCGAAAGCATCGATCGACATCGCCAATACATTGATGCCGGCCTTTTTCAGCTCGTCGTTTCGTTCGGTGAACTCTTTCAATTCCGCCAGACAAGGCCGGCAGGTCGAGGACCAAAGATTAATCAAAATCGATTTGCCCTTGACGGGGTCGACTCGTCTTCGTTTGCCATCGAAGTCCGCGTAAACTACTTCGGGTGCGGCCAACTGGAAAACCACCGGAATGCGGTGTAACCCGGTGTTGGTCAGCGGCTTTGCATCCGTCGGATGCAAGACCAGTTCGACGCGCTGTATCTCGGCCTCGGTTGCAGTACCTGTTCCCTGAACCAGCTGCATTCGCGAATTGGCTTTGACGCCGCTGAACTCTTCGACCGTCTGGTTTTGGTCGGGCCAGCGAACCTGGACGCGTTCGATTTCGGTATCCGCACCCAGACCAAACTGCAGCCAACGGGTGCCTTGAGAAATAAACCCGTCACCAGCGTACAGCGTCTGGGCAAGATGTTTTGGCGAACCAGCATCATTGTCCTTCAAAAACACCGTCACCCGGGCCCCGACCGCGTTGCGATTGGTATCGGTGCCGTTGCCGGTCAAACCGATTTGCAGGTAACCACCCGTGGCGTTGGCGTCGTTTCGCATCAGTCGAATACGGGGGGCGGTGCGATTGGAGATCCACAAATCCAGATCTCCATCATGGTCCCAGTCGACATGGGCTATGGCTCGTCCGTCGTCCAGAAAATCAAGTCCGGAGACAGCCGAGATATTGGCAAACGTGCCGTCCGAATTCGTACTGCCATTGGTGTTCAGGAAGAAACAGTTTCGCTCTCCGCCACTCCACGCTCGACCCTGTCGTAGCATGTCGCGGAACTCTTCCGCGTAGGGGTTGTCCTGAACGTCGTCGTTGATGTCACTTCGCGAATGCTGCAACACGTGCCGCCAGTAGAAACTTCACAAATCGCCTCCACCAGCTGTAGTGATAAATCCGTTGGCGACGACGAAATCTTCCCAACCATCGTTATTCAAATCGATGAATCGCGAACCCCATGCCCAACGTGCGCGATTGACACCCACTTGCAAGCTGAGGTCTTCGAAATTGAAGATGCCTTCATCGTTGGGTTTGCCGGGGTTGCGGAAAAAGGTGTTGCCGCGAGCAAACCGTTGGTAACTGCTTTTGGTATCGCTGTCCTTTTCCGATTTAAATTCCTCCTGGAAGGTAATTCGGTTGCCCGCATAGGAATACATGTTGCTGACGTAAAGATCCATCCAGCCGTCGCGATCATAATCGCCCCAGGCAGCGGACATGCCCGCGGCTTGATCCTGCACTCCCGATTGCCAGGTGATGTCGGTGAACTTGCGACTGCCGTCTTCCTGCAAATCGTTTCTGTAAAAATTGTTGAAGCCGAAGTCGTTGGCGATGTACAAATCGGGGTCGCCATCGTTGTCAAAGTCTTCCCAGGCTGCAGCCTGGGAATACCGGAAGTTGTCTTCGTTCATGCCGGTCTCGATAGTGACGTCTTCAAAGGACCAGTTGCCATCCGCAACCCTGTTGCGAAACAGCCCGTTCTGCCCGCCATCGGTCGCATTAATGGCGCCGCCGAAACCGGCCACCGGCACCTCGTTGTTTTGCCAGTCGGCCAGGTCCGCCCAGTAAACTCCTGCGAACAAATCCAGTCGACCGTCCAGATCGTAATCCGCCGCACTCAGTACCATCACATCTTCGCTGGAATCGATGACAGTTTCGACGTGGAACTTTGCCGAACCATCGCCGCTGGCAATCACCACGCCACCTGTCACGGCCAGGGCGATGTCGTTGAAGCCGTCATTGTTCCAGTCCACGATCAAGGCCGTGCGACAGTTTTGAAGCAGGTCCAGCCCCGACTCCTTGCTGACATCTTTCACGCTGCCGTCGGGTTGTTGCAGAAACAGCAAGTTCGGCAAACCAATTTCCTGACAGATGAACAGATCTTCCAGGCCGTCGTTGTTGACGTCACCTACGGCCACACCCGGGTTAGAGGGCAGCGCGTAGAATTCCTGAAACTGGGCTTCTTCCAGCCAGTGATTGAAGCCTTGCAGTAGCTGCTGTTGATAACCTTCCGATGCTCCCATCACCGATTCAGTGCAATCGGAAAACATCACCTTGCCATCGCGTTCAGCCCGCTCGTAGTCCTTGACGACGAGACTCTTCAGTTTTGGGTCATCGCCGTCGGCATTGGCTTCCCAATCGGCGATCCACGAGAGGTTCTCCTCGATCAGTCCGGTTTCACTTTCACCAAAGACCTCCACCGTTTGGTGACTGCGTAATGAATCTTCTTTTCTGTCGATGCGAAACACCTTGATCTTGAGACGCAGATTCTCAAGGTCGGCGTATTCGCTGGAAAAGTCTCGCAGGGCGTTTGCCAGAGCGTCGTGTCCGCGTGGATCGGCCGGCAGAATCTCACCCAGCGGCTCATTGGCGGCCGGTCGTTTGATCAAGAC
>JBPCVB010000620.1:0-4083 GCA_051010855.1 Pirellulaceae bacterium
GGCCGGAACCCGCGAATGATACGCTGTCCGAATTCAGGATCTCCCGGTAGTTGCCGGGCTGCGGGACCCCGACATGCCAGGACTCGTGCGATGCGGACGTAAAATTTCCAACGACAATCAACGGCCGGTCTGATTGCGAATCTTTCCGCAACCAAGACAAGACGCTGTTTTCGTAATCTCGGCAGTTGATCCACTGGAAACCGCTACTCTCCTGATCCAGTTCGTACATGGCGGGTTGTGTCTTGAACAAACCGTTGAGTGCGGCGACCAGGCTCTGCAATCCACGGTGGGACGGATCCTCCAGCAAATCCCATTGAATCTCCTTTTCCCAATTCCATTCATTCCATTGACCGAATTCGCAACCCATAAACAGAAGTTTCTTGCCAGGGTGAGTCCACATATAGGTGAACAGCAATCGCAGGCTGGCAAATTTCTGCGATGCGTCGCCCGGCATCTGGTCAATGAGTGAGCCCTTGCCGTGAACGACTTCGTCGTGGGAGAAGGGCAGCACAAATTTCTCGGACCACGCATACATCATGCTAAAAGTGATTTCGTCGTGGTGGTATTTGCGATGAACCGGCTCGTGACGCATGAAACGTAGCGTGTCATTCATCCATCCCATGTTCCATTTGAGACTGAATCCAAGCCCATCGTGCGATGTCGGTCGGGTGACACCCGACCAGGCTGTCGATTCCTCGGCAATCGTCAGAACATGGGGAAAGGTGGTGTGAACACGCTCGTTAAATTGTTTCAGAAACTCAATGGCTTCCAGGTTTTCGCGACCACCGTACTTGTTGGGAATCCACTGGCCTTCATCACGGCTGTAATCCAGATACAGCATCGAGGCCACGGCATCCACTCGCAGCCCGTCGATGTGGTATTTGTCGCACCAGAACATGGCGTTCGTGGTCAGAAAGTTGCGAACCTCGTTGCGACCATAGTTAAAAATCAGCGTGCCCCAATCCGGATGTGCACCCTGTCGCGGATCCTCGTGTTCGTACAGACAAGTTCCGTCGAATCGGGCCAGACCGTGACTGTCGCGGGGAAAATGCCCGGGCACCCAGTCGATAATCACGCCCAGCCCGTGCTGGTGAAAGTAGTCGACGAAATACATAAAGTCTTCGGGTGTGCCGTGCCGGCTGGTCACCGCGTAGTAGCCGACCGTCTGATAGCCCCAGCTGCCTGTGTAGGGATGCTCCGAGACCGGCAGCAATTCGATGTGCGTGAACCCGGTCTCGCGACAATAGTCGACCAGCTGATGGGCCAGATCACGATAGTTGAGCCAGCCGTTTTCGGTTTGCGTTCCCTTGCGCCAGCTCCCCAGGTGAACTTCGTAAGCTGAGACGGGGCCGGTGAGCGGATTCTTCTGACGCCGACGGTCCATCCACTCATCGTCGGACCATTGGTACTGACTCAAGTCGGCCACCACCGACGCACTTTGCGGCGGCACCTCAGCAGCAAATCCGAACGGGTCGGACTTCAAGACCTGATTACCTGCCGTATCGGTGATTTGAAACTTGTACAAACGACCGGCCTGGATCCCGGGAACAAACGCCTCCCAGATACCACAGCCAGGCAACCTGGCGAGGGAATGCCTTGTCGCATCCCAGTTGTTAAAGTCTCCGACAACGGACACCGATTCAGCAAACGGCGCCCAAACAGAAAAATTGATGCCTGCCTGACCGTTGACTTCGTGCAACTGGGCACCAAACAGGTTGTACAGGTGGTCGTGCAGACCTTCGCCAAACAGATGCAGATCGAAATCCGAAAACAGCGATTGACCAGAGTCGGTTTTCATGGGCCAAAAATCGCCGGTTTGCGGGGCGGGGTGGGTCGTTCCGGAATGGAGATGCAGCGACCTGAATTCTTGCCTGTGTTGGAAGTCCAGGCAAGGCGTTCACGTGCCCTGGTCGACTAGACGCAGTTTGCAGCCAGTGATTCCATGGTAACGCGACTGTGTGCACGACGCGCTGCATGGATCAGGCCGTCAAAGACTCTCAGCCCTGATCGGCCCGCGCGGGAAATATTTGCCTCAGGTCCTGCCGGCACGCCCGCTGCACGTTTAACGACCGGGGTTGGCTCCAAATCGGACACAAATCGCCAGGCACGGCATTGTACAGTGTGAAACTGCAGGGCACGATCAAGTCGCTGCCACAGCGGTGCGTGTTTGATGGCGTGCAATTCGCCAAATCGCTCCCACATCCAGTTCATTTCACGCCACGTGTCGAGATCACGGCGGATACCGCGAATCACATACTGGCTGCCGGTAACCAGCGTAACGCGGGATGGTTGTCCAATCGCTTCAAAGGCGCGAATCACAGCCAGTAACTGTAGCCGCTCCCCGGTGATATCAGGTTCATTGTCCGAGACTTCAAGGTATTCCGAACCATCGACTTGCTGCAAAACGAATCGCCAAAATCCACCGTTCCGGGATTCCTCTGCGTAACTTTGAGTCTCTGCCAACAATAAAAAATGGGGAGCGGTAGCAACCATTGAAGGGCCCCTTTGACCTGAAGTAATGGGGATATTGTCGCGCGGCAATTAAAGCCGCTGACCCGGACTGCCCATCGTTCTGCATCCGACCCTGTCGGTGGGCAACCGGTCTGATCAATGCATCGGCAAACTTGACCAGACAGCTAAATCTTTCCCCGTTGACCGAAGCAGAAATTCTTGACATGGGCCGACACGACCAACATCGTCGGCAACTTCGGAAGGGTCGCAGCTTACGGACCGAGGTCGTGAAATTGATTTAGCGTTGGGAGAGACGGATACCTGTCCTGCAGCCATTCCAGTTCCGCAACGATTGAGTCCACCATCGAGCCGCTGCGAACAGATTCTGGCGAGACTGACCACGCGTAGGTTTCTACCTCAAACTGGGTGCGGTAATCCGCATTGATGAACCACTTCAAACATTCGTCAATATCCGCTTGCGTCGTGTGCAATAATTCAAGCGTTGCCAAATGGATTGGCACGTGAAAATGCACTCGCCAGGCAGCGCTTTGAGTTTCGGTGGCGGCAAGCGCAAGTGGCAAGTCCTCAAAAAACTCTATGCTCTCCGCATCGCGTCTGGTTGTTTGATGCAAATATCTTGGCTCGACGAACGACTGTAACTGCTTTATCCCGTGGCTAACCTTGCCGGTTGAATTGTCAGACCGTTTCTCGATGGCCGAGGAAATCTGCACTTTGCCAATTGCGATTCCGCTGTCGGCATAACGTTGCAAGACATCCGCCTGAGGCTCAAACATCACGGCAGCATGGCAGACATCATGACACACGCCGATATGCTCGCGCACGCCATCGCTGCTGGCCCCACTGAGCAGATACCGCTCAAGAAACTCAACCAACTGGTCACTCGTTTGCAGCACGCAGCCCGGTTCAGGCTCCAGACAAAGTTGCACCCGGGTGCCGGTCCGTTGCCGGATGTCCTGCAGGTGCTGGGCGCAGGCGATCAGATGTTCCGCACAACGGCGAAAAAAGGAATCGTCGACCGGCGATTCATGCGGCCAGCCCAGCGGCAAGGTGGAAACCGTGGCCAACGAATCCGGGCGTAACAGACGGGCCACAATTTCGCAGATGTCCACGGAGTACTGCAGCCGCTGGCTGTTACTCCAGTCGGGTTCGTACACCAGGTGCTTGACGACCGGCTGGTGAAAATCGCTGAAGGGAAACGCGTTGAACGTATGTGGAATCAGCTGGGCTTCGTCAAGAAACTCCTGGAGTCGTTGCCATTGGCCGTCCTGTAGCGTCTGACGAGCGGCGTCCTGGGCCAGCCATAGCCCGATTCCCATCGGCTCGTTGGGGCAGACTCGCTGCTTAACGGGCACTGTGTTGGCCCGAAGATTGTCGAGTACGCGATCCAGCGTCGGTCCGCTGTGAATGTTGGTGCAATAACCGACTTGCATGGTTTCTGTTTCCGGGGCAACGATGTCATCGATCGTAAGGGTCTGTCCGACATGACTCAATGCCATCGCCGCGGCATCTGCCCGTGCTTGATTTTCAGCAAATACCGATCAGGATACCGGTGCTCGTGGTAACAAATCGCGAGTCGGCGACGGGAGGGAGGGGGGGGGGCGGGAGAGGGAA
>JBPCVB010000621.1:0-3700 GCA_051010855.1 Pirellulaceae bacterium
GCCTGGAAGGCGGTCTACGAAACGACTGATCCAGCCGGCGCGCGGGTCAAGTCGGAACTGCCCATCATGGTCCTCGACACCGACTCCGATAAATTCAATGTCCGTGTCCCGCACCACTTTGATGTGAAATCGTGGTCCGTGGAGCCTGGTAACGAATTTGTGGCATTGTGGGGAACCGGGTATGACACCGGCACGGCACTCGTCGAATTCGAGCACCGCGGCGATATCATTCACTCCTTCCGCACCGAATCGGGTGCCAGCCAGCAGGTAATCCGCTTTCCGATCGAAGAGAAGCATCGCGGTGGCATCCGGTTGCGGGTTACGTACGTACGCGAGAACCGGGCCTATCTGGAATCGTCACAAATTAGCGTACCGTGGTCCAACAAGCAGCTAAAAATCAAGTGGGAGCACTTTGTTTCCAAATTGCAGCCCGGCGGACGCGAAACGTGGACGGCTGTTGTCACGGGCCCGGAAGCGGAACAGGCGGCGGCCGAAATGGTCGCAGGACTCTATGACGCTTCGCTGGACGCATTTGTAAGCCATATGTGGCAAGGCGCATTCAATCTGTTCTATCAAAACCGTCCGCGTATCCAGCAGCATTTCACCAACTCGTTGCAACACTTCAACAACATCTACAACTCGTGGCAAGTCAATACGAAGAATGCGTCGTACTACTATCGTTACTTCAAATTTGGCATGGGTACGCAGTTCGGTATGTACGGTTGGGGCCAAAATCGCTTTAACTACGCACGTGGTATGGCAGTGGGCGGTGCTGGTGGCGACATGCCCGGCATGGTGGAAGAGATGTCTGCCGATATGGCCCTGCAAAGTGCGGCGGCTCCTCCAGCGTCCCGCGCTCGCCGTTCTGCGGGCGTGCGAGGCGACCAGGATAACATGGAGAAGTCCGGAGAAGGCGGCCCCGGTGCGACTTCCGGCGATCCCTCCATCGACTTGTCTGCGGTAACAGCCCGCAAAAACCTGCAGGAGACAGCGTTTTTCTTCCCCCATCTGCTGGTCGATGACGAAGGCAACGTGCGGATCGAATTCGAGATCCCCGAAGCGCTTACCAAGTGGAAGTTTCTCGGCTTTGCCCACGACAACGATCTGCGGGCCTCCTTGTTGACCGATGAAATGACCACCCGCAAGGATTTGATGGTCCAGCCCAACCCGCCACGCTTCCTGCGCGAAGGCGACATGCTGGAATTTTCCGTCAAGGTCACCAACCAGTCCGACGATCCGCAAACCGGTTCGGTGCGCTTGACGTTTTCCGACGCCCGCACCATGGATAGTGTCGACGAGGCGTTCAGCAACCAGCAACTGGATCATAAATTCGAGATCCCCGCCGGTCAGTCCACCAGTCTGTACTGGAAGATCAAGGTCCCCGACTACGTCGGAATCCTGGCTTACAAGGCCGTCGGCGCAACCGAGCAACTTTATGATGGTGAAGAAGGAATGTTGCCTGTGCTGTCGAAAAGGATACTCGTCACTGAGTCACTTCCGTTGCCCATTCGTGGCAACCAGACCAAACAGTTCCTGTTCGATCGGCTGAAGCTGGCCGAGGCCAGCGACACGCTGCAAAGCCAGACACTGACCGTGCAGATGACTTCCAACCCGGCATGGTACGCAGTGATGGCACTGCCCTACCTGATGGAGTATCCGCATCAGTGCAGCGAGCAGGTGTTCAACCGGTTTTACGCCAATACATTGGCGCGTCACGTCGTGACCAGTGACCCAAAGATCGAACGCATCTTTGAACAATGGCGTGGTACCGACGCACTGGATAGTCCACTGGAAAAGAACGAAGACATCCGCAACGTAATGATCGCCGAATCACCGTGGCTGTTGGCCGGCAAGAAAGAAAGTCAGGCGCGACGCGACGTTGGCATTCTGTTTGACCAGAATCGACTGAACGCTGAAATGCGGCGAGCTTTCATGCGGCTGGAAGAAATGCAGCATAGCGATGGTTCTTGGCCGTGGTTCCCCGGAGGACAAGCCAACGACTATATCACGCTGTATATCACCACCGGTTTCGGACGATTGCGTCACCTGGGAACAGACATCGATGTCGCCCCGGCAATTCGGGCCGTCGAGCGTCTCGATTACTGGATGACGGAGATTTACAAGCGACTCAAACGCAATGGCAATCTGGGCAGAAACAATCTGAGCCCTTCCATCTGCCTTTATCTGTACACACGCAGCTTCTTCCTCGACGACCGCGAAGTCGACGAACAATACAAGGAAGCCTTCGACTACTGGATCAGTCAGGCAAAAACGTACTGGGTCGACTTGAACAATCGCCAGTCGCAGGGCCACCTCGCACTGGGTCTGAAACGTATTGGTGATCGCGAAACTCCACTGGCCATCATGACTTCTCTGACCGAACGCAGCCTGACCGATGATGAAATGGGCATGTTCTGGCGCGAAGGCGATTTGTCGTGGTGGTGGTACAAGGCACCGATCGAAACCCAGGCTCTGATGATCGAGGCCTACGACGAGGTGCTTGGTGACGCTGACAAGGTTGAGGAACTGAAGATCTGGTTGCTCAAACAGAAGCAAACGCAGAACTGGAAAACGACCAAAGCCACTGCCGATGCCTGCTACGGCATTCTGCTGCGTGGCAGCGATCTGCTGGCCTCCGATCAACTGGTCAGCGTCAGGCTGGGATCAACGACGATCGAACCGGAAGACGTCGAAGCCGGCACGGGGTTTTATGAACAGAAGTTCGTCCGTGCCGAAATCCTGCCCGAGATGGGCGAGATCGAAGTCGTCAAAAGCGACGACGGCATCGCCTGGGGCAGCGTACACTGGCAATACCTGGAAGACGTCGGCAAGATCGAACCGTACGAAGGCACGCCACTGACACTGAAGAAAGGTCTGTTCATCAAACGCAACACCGACAAGGGTCCAGTGATCGAACCAGTCGAAGGTCCGGTGGCCGTCGGTGATGAGCTGGTGATGCGGGTCGAACTGCGTGTCGACCGGGCCATGGAATACGTGCACTTGAAGGACTATCGCGGCAGCGGCACCGAGCCCGTCAATGTGTTGTCACGCTACAAGTTCCAGGACGGTCTGGCGTACTACGAATCGACGAAGGACACCGCCAGTCACTTCTTTATCGATTACCTGCCTCGTGGCACTTACGTGTTTGAATACTCGGTTCGCGTGCAGCACCGTGGCGTCTACGAAACCGGAATTGCCGAGCTACAATGTATGTACGCTCCCGAATTCAACAGTCATTCCGGCAGTGTTGAAATTACCGTGGAGTAGCTCAAGCTCTTTTCCGGGGTAATGAACTTGCACAAACAGATCGTCAGGGCATTTGTTGCCGCCATCGTACTTGGCGTGCTGTATGTACCAGACCTTGTGGGCCAGGAGGAAGCCCTTGAGGGACTCAAAACCCATTTGATCGAGCGGCGGGATTTACCCGCCTGCCAGTTCAAGCTGGAAATTGAATCGGATTTTGGCGATGGTGTGCGCCATGCAACGCTGCATGTCGATTACGCCAACGGCAAGTACCGGTTCCGGCGAACTACGGAAGGCCGTCCGGAAGTGGCAATTTATGACGGTGAAAAACTTCTATTATACGATCACGACAGCGCTACAATCGAAGATCGCAGTCGCGGCACGATACTCTACATCTTTGATCCGCGAATGATCGGCGCCGTTCCGTGGTTATCGCCAACGTTCGACATTGACAAGG
>JBPCVB010000622.1:0-5891 GCA_051010855.1 Pirellulaceae bacterium
TCCGGCCCTCCTGACCGATGGACTCAGGGCCGAACGGGAACAGGGCATTACGATCGACGTGGCGTATCGATACTTCTCGACTGCCAAACGCAAATTCATCATTGCCGATACACCCGGTCACGTTCAATACACGCGCAATATGGCCACGGGAGCTTCGACTGCTGACCTGGCAGTCATTCTCGTGGACGCCCGTCATGGAATTCTGGAACAAACGCGTCGCCACAGCTTTATCGTGTCGCTGTTGGGCATCCGGCACATTCTGGTCGCGGTCAACAAGATGGACCTGGTTGATTACCGCGAAGAGGTGTATGAACAGATCCGCGACGACTACCGGGCCTTCGCCGCGCGGCTGGACATTCCCGACCTGCATTTTATCCCGATTAGCGCGCTCAAGGGCGACAACGTGGTCGATACCGGCGACAACATGCCGTGGTACAAGGGCTCGACGCTGATGAACTTCCTTGAGTCTGTGTATATCGGTTCTGACCGAAACCTGCAGGACTTCCGGTTTCCCGTGCAAATTGTGCTGCGACCGAATCTGGATTTCCGAGGTTTTGCCGGCACGATCAGCTCCGGCATCGTGCGCGTGGGCGACGAAATCGTTACGCTGCCGTCACGCAAAAAGAGTCGTGTCAAGGAAATTGTCACGTTCGATGGCCAACTGCAGGAAGCCTGTGCGCCCATGAGTGTGACGTTGACGCTGGAAGACGAAATTGACTGTAGTCGCGGTGACATAATCGTACGTACGGGCAATGTTCCCGACCTCGAACAACGATTCGATGCAACCGTGGTGTGGATGTCCGAATCGCCGATGGTGCCCGGCAAGCAATACCTGATCAAGCAAACGACAAAGACTGTTGCCGGCAGTATCAAGACACTGCGATACCGTATCGACGTCAATACGATGCACCGGATACAGACACCGGCACTGGGATTGAACGAGATCGGCCGCGTCAATGTCACTTTGTCCGAGCCGCTGTCCGTGGACCGATATCGCAAGAATCGCACCACCGGCGCATTTATCATTATTGACCGGATCACCTACGAAACCGTGGGTGCGGGAATGATACTCGATCGCCATACCGACGAGACCCGCAAGGATCACTGGGACGATGACCCGCAAAGTGCCACACTGGTAGGAACCGACAGCAAGGTCAGTCATGACGAACGCGCGGCGCGATTTGGTCAACAGGGAGTGACGGTGCTGTTGACCGGATTACCAGGTTCGGGCAAATCGACGACCGCGACGGCGCTGGAAAGATACCTGTTTGAACAGGGCCGCACAGCCGTCGTGCTCGACGGACAGAATCTGCGTATGGGCATAAGCCGCGATCTGGGTTTCTCTTCGGAAGACCGTTCGGAAAATGTACGACGCTGTTCGGAGATTGCCAGGCTGTTCAACGAAAGTGGACTGATCAGCCTGTTGTCGCTGGTGGCGCCCACGGAAGAAGTGCGTAACAAGGCCGGGCACGTCGTGGGCGACGATCGTTTTCTGGTCGTTCATCTGAATGCCCCGGCCGAATTGTGTGCGAAACGCAATGCGGGCGAACGGGAAATCACCGAACAAGCCCTGTTGAAGTACGAAGCACCCGCCAATCCTGATCTCGTGCTGGACACGGAGAACCAGTCTACGACAGAATGTGTGGCCAGCATTGTTGAATTGCTACGCCAACACAACGTCATCGATTGATCCGTGTTTCATTTGCCGTTTCCGGAATTTGTGCCGCACCGATTGCTAAAAAGCGGCAATGCGCAAACCGTCGTCGCCTCGCTGCTGGCCGCGCCCGATGAGCCACACGATACACGACAGCATTTCGTGCCGACAACGCACGATGATCAACTGGTGCTGCACGAAAACCAGCCAGCAGCGGTGTCAGAACCGACGCGGCAGGTCATTCTGTTACACGGTTTGGGTGGCTGTCATTCCAGCGGCTATGTGCGTCGCACGTGTCACCGGTTGCTGGAGTCCGGTTGTGCAGTGTGGCGGCTGGATCAACGTGGCTGCGGAGCTGGCGTGGCAGTTGCTCGCTGGCACCACCATGCCGGACGCACGGAAGATTTGCAGGCTGCCGTCGACCATGTCCGGCAACAGGCCCCGAATACCCCAATTACCATTGTGGGATTTTCACTCGGAGCCAACCTGGCACTTAACTGGGCTGGCTCCGATCCGCCCCCCGAAACGGGCTGCGTCGATTCTGTTATTTCGATTGCACCTCCGGTCGACCTGAAACGTTGTGCGGAGAATCTCAATCGGGGACTCAGCCGTTGTTATGATTTGTTTTTCGCCCGTATGTTGCGGCAACGCGTATTGGAGCGTCGCCGCGCGTACCCCGGTATGGCCGATCGACACTTCGTGCCTTTCCCCCAAAAATTACAACGCTTCGATGACCAGTTCACTGCGCCTTTGGCCGGATTCACAGGAGTCGATGAGTATTACGAAGTCTGCAGTTCGTGGTACAAACTTGGTCGCATCAGGGTTCCGGCATTGATCGTGGCTGACCGTTCGGATCCGGTGGTCCCCTTCGATATGTTCAAGCGATGCCGGCCATCGCCGACAGTTCGGCTGGCCACAACCCGTTGTGGAGGCCATTTGGGATATCTGGCGCGGCCCGGTGATGACCCTGATCGACACTGGTTAACATGGCGAATTGCCGAATGGGTCAGTCGGTTGCCGCAACAGGCTGCTTGAAAAAAACACATGACGGACGAACGTGACCAGTGGCAATTTTGCATCGACGTGGGTGGCACGTTCACCGATTGTGTGGCGACCGCACCCGATGGCACGCATCATCACACGAAGTTGCTGAGTAGTGGATTTATCAAGGGCTCAATCGATACCGTGTCGGGTGCGAATCGGGTCACTGACGTTGCGCGTGAAGAGGTCGACGGTTTTTGGAACGGCGCTACGATCCGATTTCTTAATCGTGTCGGTCAGGTGATTGTTGACTCCACGGTGCGCGAATTTACGCAACCGGGAGGCGATTTTGTGCTGACGGATTCGCTGGATCCCGGAATGTGGCAGCAGTTCGTTGCCTATGAACTCGATGGCCGCCGCCACGCACCTGTGATGGGCATGCATCTGATCCTGCAGAGGCCGTTGTCGGAGGCCTTGCCTGCCTGCAATGTTCAGTTGGGCACCACCCGCGGAACCAATGCGTTGTTGACCCGAACAGGAGCCCGCACCGCCCTGGTCACGACGGCCGGATTCCGCGACTTGTTGGCGATCGGAGACCAGTCCCGACCGGAGCTTTTCAGTCTGTCGGTGTCACGGCCCGCTCCGCTCGCAGAGACAACGATTGAAGTCAACGAACGTATCCTGGCTGATGGCACCGTCGAACGGCCCCTCGATCTGAGTGACACAAAAGTCCAGCTTCAACGTTTGCAGGATCAGGGAATTGAATCGCTGGCCATTTGCCTGATGCATGCCTGGCAAAATACCGAGCACGAAGACTTGCTGGAAAACGCTGCTCGGGCGGCTGGCTTTTCCGAGGTCCGGGTTTCGTCCCGGATTGCCCCGCTGATCAAGATTCTTCACCGCGCCGAGACAACGGTGCTGGACGCCTACCTGAATCCGGTACTGCGAGTTTACCTGGACGAGATTTACTCGAATTTGACTCCGGGAAGTCGGCTGACGTTTATGACTTCGGCAGGTGGACTGGTGGATCAGGATCGTTTTTCGGGCAAAGACTGTTTGTTGTCAGGTCCAGCCGGCGGAGTTGTGGGTGCAGCACGGGTGGGCGAGCAGATCGGTGAAACGCACGTTATTGGATTCGACATGGGTGGAACCAGTACAGACGTTTCGCGCTACGATGGCGATTTTGAAATTGAATATGAATCGAAGAAGTCAGGAATTCGAGTTGTTACGCCTGTAATGGCGATCGAGACTGTCGCGGCTGGTGGCGGATCGATTTGCGAATTTGATGGCTCGCGTCAAACCGTGGGGCCGGCCAGTGCTGGCAACGACCCAGGTCCGGCTTGCTACGGGCGTGGCGGTCCATTGACGATGACCGACATCAACCTGGTGCTTGGCCGGTTCAGCGATCGGCAGTTTCCGTTTCCGCTTCGAGCGGAAGCGTCGCGACAGCGGCTGATGGAGATTGCCCGGCAAATGCAGCAGGCGGGAATCGTGAGAACCGAAGAAGAGATTGCAGCCGGCTTTTTGACCATTGCAAATCACAACATGGCGGCGGCAATTCGCACGGTTTCTGTGGCCAAAGGCTATGACCCAGCGAACTACACGCTGGTTTCTTTTGGCGGCGCGGCCGGGCAACACTGTTGCGCAGTGGCTGATCTGCTGGAGATTCGCAGGGTGGTGGTGCACCCGCTGGCCAGTATGTTGAGTGCCGTGGGCATCCAGCTGGCCGATCACACCAGTGAGCAGGTATCTGCGGTTGGTGTACCGTTAACGGACAAAGCCGTGAACGGGCTGCAGTCATTGTTTGCTGAACTGACCGAGCAAGCGACCGAAAGTCTGGCCCGGGAAGGATTCCGCCGGTCACAGATTCAGTGTGTTTCGCGGCTGGATCTGCGTTATGTCGGCACCGAGCCTTACGAAACAATTACCACGCCGACAAACGCCGATTACCTTGCCGCGTTTCGGGCACGGCACCAGCAGCTGTATGGCTACGTCCACGACAAACCAGTCGAGATTGTGGCGGCCCGCATCTCCGCAACGGTTCGTGGCCGGGCGCTTGATCCGTCGCCGTCCATCGGTCGGTTTCAGGAAATAGCTGCGGGAGTGCGGCAAACAACGGGCTGGACCGGCGATGGTTTCGCTGAGGTACCTGCATTTGAAACGATGCAACTCAATCCGGGAGATCAGCTTACGGGTCCGGCGATTGTCAGTGACGCCACGACCAGCGTGTTTGTTGATGAAGGATGGATTGCAAGGATGCTGGCCGATCGTCAACTGCTATTGGAACGCGTCGAAAAACCGACGTCCCCGGAGGGCTCCCGGCAAGTGACCGATGACGTCGATCCCGTACAACTGGAGATATTCAATCGGCATTTCGAATCGATTGCTGCGCAGATGGGCGCTGTGTTGCAACGCACCAGCAGCAGTGTCAACGTCAAGGAACGGCTGGATTTTAGTTGTGCATTGTTTACACATGCCGGTGATTTGGTGGTCAACGCACCCCACATCCCCGTACATCTGGGCGCGATGAGCGAAACCGTGCGAGCGACGATTGAGCTGAATCCCGGAATTGCGCGTGGCGACGTGATGGTGACCAACGATCCGTATGCTGGCGGCTCACATTTGCCTGACGTTACGGTCGTGACACCGGTATACGATGAGAACGCCGATCGCCTGCTATTTTGGGTAGCCAGCCGTTCGCACCACGCGGAACTCGGTGGCAAGGCACCCGGTTCGATGCCCGCCGATGCGACTTGCCTGGAAGATGAAGGCGTACTTATTCAGAACTTCAAGCTGATTGAGCGCGGCAAGGAACACTTTGATCAGTTTCGCGAATTGCTGACCAGCGGCCCGTGGCCTTCCCGTTCGCCCGACGAAAATATTGCCGATATCGCTGCACAAGTTGCCGCGAATCGATGCGGCGAAATGGAATTGCACAAGCTGGTAGCCCGCTACTCGGCAGATACCGTCGAAAAATACATGCGGCTCATTCAGGTTGCCGCGCGTCGCACGATCGAGGCTGCACTGGCCAAAATTCCTGACGGCGAATACCGCTTTTCCGATTGCATGGACAACGGTCGCGTTATTCGTCTGCTAATTACCAGAAGCGGATCAGGGGTCGTGTTTGATTTCTCGGGCACGGACCCGGTCAGCGACGACAACCTGAATGCCAATCGTGCCATCGTATCGGCCGCGATCATGTACGTGCTGCGTTGTATTGCCCAGACCGACATCCCGCTGAATCAGGGAATCATGG
>JBPCVB010000623.1:0-2768 GCA_051010855.1 Pirellulaceae bacterium
GGCATTGACCGGTAGCGAGTCGAGTACCGACACTTCGAGAAATTCTCCGTTCGGTCTGCGTTTCGGTCACTGGCTCCAGTACCTGGGCTTCGGGCTCATCATTCTGATTATCGTCGTGATTTTTGGCCGGGCCATTGCGGGTCACATCAACGACATCGAGAGCTGGATTCAGTCGATCAGTCCATGGGGTGTTTTTGTATTCATTGGTTTGGTGGCTCTGCTCACTTCCCTGTTGGTGCCCAGCACCTTGTTGTCGATTGCCGCCGGTTCCCTGTTCGGTCTGGTCGGAGGGTTGTCGGTCGTGGTCGCCGGAACGCTGTTCGGCTCGGCGCTACAGTATTTTTTGGCCAGAACGCTGTTTCGCAAACCGATCGAACGGTCGATCGCGGCAAAGCCTTCGCTAAAAGCGATTCAGCAAGCGGTGCAGCAGCGTGAATTGCGGCTGCAGTTGCTGTTGCGAATGACACCGTTGAACGCGGCGTCCACCAGTTATTTGCTCGGCGCGGCCGGCGTACCATTTTTTGGGTTTTTTCTGGCCTGCCTGGCCCTGATTCCGGGTTTGTTTCTGCAAGTGTACTTTGGTTACGCCGGCGAGCATATTGCCAAAGCGGCGACTCGAGATGATGGCACGATCGGGATGCACGACATCGTGATTGTGGTTGGCCTTGTCGTCAGCATCGTCGTCGTGACCCTGGTCGCGCGTACGGCGCACAGGATCGTCAAGCAGGCCATGGCCGAGGCCGACGCCGACGGTTCGTAAGGCCAGGTCCACGATGAACTGGCGCGATCAGTACCCAGGCCATCGTTGATTACCCGTGACGTTCAGTGAGTCCGAATCGCTTCATCCGCCAAATGAGCTGATCCATGCGATCCTGTCCAAAAAATGGTTCACCCTGGAAGTCGAAGACTGGCACACCGTAGTGTCCGCACGAGTTGGTCAGGTGCATTTCGTGATTGCGTTGAACGAGCGCATCGTACTTTTCCGGGTTGTCCGCCAGTTCCTTGAGCATCGCGTCGGCATCAATCCCCGCCCGCTGTATCGCATCGCGCAAACGCGTTCCCTCGTTCCATCCGGGGGTCGCTCCATTCCACACCAGTCGACTGACCTGGTTCAGGTAGTCCCAGCCTTTGTCCATCTCAGCCGCTGCAGCCGCGCCATGCGTGATGGTTCGAATAAGATCCTGCTCCTCAAGCGGCAGGATCTTGCCCCAGTCCTTCTCTTGTTTGATGGGATCTGGTTTTGGCCAATCAAAGGGCACGTTGTGGAATGCGGCTGATCGAGGGGCGTCAAGGTCCTGGTAGGGGCCCCGATATTCCATTTTTCTGACGGCATCAAACCAGGCTGGATTCCAGAAGGCCAGCGGCCAGACCGGCCGAAGATTGAGCTGCATATTGTATTTCTTCTGCATCGCGATGCAGCGGTCCAGCGAGACATAGCAGTAGGGGCTACGCATCGACCAGAACACGTTGACCGTAGGGATCGGTGTTGTATCCCCGTTTTCCATGGTTGTTCTCATTCTGGATTTGCGGGAGCCAAAACACGTTTCATTAAAAGTCTTCCACCGGTTGTTCGGGATGAATGTGATCCATCCAGGACGCGTGCGGAAGCGGATCGGCTTCGACGATCTCGATCAGCACATTGTCGGGGGCCCGGACAAAAAAACTTTTCATTTTCAGGTCCTCGTTCCACGCAATCTCCTGGACGATCTCGACCCCGTTGGCCTTCATGCGTTCCAGCACGGGCTGGATGGCGGGATACGAGAACGCCAGGTGATCCAGGGCATGTCCTTCAGTTTGCTCAAACTCTTCGATCGGTTCGGCCGGCCACCAGAACGTGGGTCCGTCCGGCATGCCGAAGATGTTGAAGACCACACCGTCCAGGTGGAGTTCGGCCTGCCAGACATAGTTCCAGCAAGCCGGGTTTTCAAAGGTCATGCCCTCGGGCGCTGGACCGGGCCTGGGCATTTGCGTCTTGTTGCCTGTCGCACCGAGGTTATCCATATACCAGTCGCGGGTTGCGTTGACATCGTTGGTCAGCAAGTGGACGTGGTTGTATCGTTGCGTGGGAGTTCCCGTCCAGATTTCGATGATTTCCTTGTCAGGGCCTTCGGCATACATGAAGTGCACGTGGCCGCCACCCAGTTCATCGGGTATGCCAACGGTTGTAATATCGGTGTCCCATGTGATACCCCGTTCGGTTCGCCACTGTTGTTCGCTCGGCCCGTGCATGCCGCCCCATCCGACGTGCCAGAGTGCGGTTGTGGCGTTTTTGGGTGGGGCCTCGTCCACTTTGTTGAACAGAAAATAGGAGCGGTCAGTCAGGATGGCGTCGGAAACGCCCCGGAACTTGACCGGAACTGCGCTGAAAAACTTTTGGTAATACTCGATCGAAGCCTGGGGATTGGTCACATTCAGTCGAACATGGTGAAAGTTCGCGGGCTGGTCCTGGGCAGCAAGCTGCGTTGACAACAGAGTGCCAAGTCCCAATGCGACGACGATCATGATTTTGGTATTCAGTGCATTCATTTTGGATCTGTCCTGTGTGCTGTAAGTTGATGTCTCGCTATCTCCAAATGGTGCCACACTGCTGGCTTGCCCGGCAGTGCTGGTTGCGGGCACTGCTGGGCAAGCCAGCAGTGGCACCGACAATTCGGATAGCAAATATGAGCAAGCCCGCCCCTGGAAAACCGGGGACGTGCGGAAGCGAGCAATCAATTCTGAGGCCTGAGAACACTGAAGCTCGTTGAACCGGGCTCGGTGAAGTAGAT
>JBPCVB010000624.1:0-2638 GCA_051010855.1 Pirellulaceae bacterium
ATTTTGGAAGATGCGGCCGTGCTGATCGCCGATGGCCAGATTGCCGGAGTGTACCGGCAGGATGAAACGCGTCCCGATGCCGATAGGGTCGTCGACGGCGCCGGCCGGCACCTGACGCCGGGCATCATCGATTGCCATTCGCATTTCGCCACCGACAGTGGCGTCAATGAAGGATCGCAGGCCATTACGGCCGAGGTTCGCATCGGTGACTTTATCGATTGCGACGACATCACCATCTACCGACAACTGGCCGGCGGCGTGACGGCGTCGAATATTTTGCCCGGATCGGCCAACCCGATCGGCGGCCAAAACCAGGTCGTCAAGTTGCGTTGGGGGATGTGCGATGAAGATTTGAAAATGCCAGAAGCGCCCCAAGGCATCAAATTCGCTCTAGGCGAAAACGTGAAGCGTAGCAGCTCGTCACGTTCCAGGCGTCCTGACGATCCGCCGCCTCGATATCCGACCAGCCGCATGGGTGTGGAACAGCTGTTCCATGACACATTCCGTGCAGCCCGGCAATACAAGGCCAAACACGATGACTGGAATTCCAATCGCGAGGGTCTGCCCCCGCAACGCGATCTGGAGCTCGATGCGATCGCCGAGATCCTCGACGGCACTCGCTGGATTCATTGTCAAAGTTACCGGCAGGACGAGATTCTCGCCCTGATCCGCGTTCTGGACGAATACGGGATCACGATTGGCACTTTCCAGCACATTCTGGAAGGTTACAAGGTTGCCGAGAAAATGGCCGAGCATGGTGCCATGGCCAGCGCCTTTTCCGATTGGTGGGCCTACAAGTTTGAGGTGTACGACGCGATTCCCTACGCTGGCAAGTTGATGCACGATGCAGGGATCGTTGTTTCCTACAACTCAGACGATGGAGAACTGGCCACGCATTTGAATCAGGAAGCGGCCAAGGCCGTTAGATACGGAGGCGTGGAGCCCGAAGAGGCCCTGAAGTTCGTAACGCTAAACCCCGCCAAACAGCTGCGGATTGACCAGTACGTCGGCTCGATCGCACCCGGCAAGCACGCGGACGTGGTGCTGTGGAGCGGACCGCCGCTGAGTGCCTACACGCGTTGTGAACAAACCTGGATTGACGGTCGCAAATTCTTTGACGTCGAAGAGGATGCCGAACGCCGGTATCAAGTCGACCGCATGCGACAAACCTTGATCCAGAAAATCCTCAGCTCCGGCGAGGAAATGCGAACCGACGACAGTCGCAATGACGATCAGCAAAATTTGTGGCCCCGCTACGACGAGTTCTGCGGATCACACCTGTACGGCAACGACGACGGACAGGCACTGAGACAACTACAACAAGCCTGGGCTGAGGAGGAGGACAAGTAATGAAAAATCGCACCTTAATCCTGACCACACTGATTGCTGTAGCTGTATTTGCCGAGTTGGTTCACGCCACCGACGAGGTACCGGGTTCCACGCAAAAACAACCAGTGGCCCTGGTTGGAGGAACCATCCATCCGGTCAGTTCCGAACCGATTCCGGACGGTACGATCGTTTTTGCCGACGGCAAGATCCTGGCGATCGGTGCCGACGTCGAGATTCCAGCGGACGCGCAAACAATTGATGTTTCCGGCAAGCACGTCTACCCGGCCTTGTTTGAAACGCATTCCCAAATGGGATTAACCGAAATCGGAGCAGTGCCTGCTACGGTTGACACATCGGAAACGGGTGAGATGAACCCGAATGTAAAAGCGGTCGTGGCTGTTAACCCGGACAGCGAGTTGATTCCGGTCACGCGCAGCAATGGCGTGTTGTTGGCCGTGTCGGCTCCCAGTGGTGGATTGATTGCCGGGCAGTCAGCCGTGCTGCAGCTCGATGGCTGGACCTGGGAGGATATGGCTCTGAAACCGGCGGCGACCATGCAAGTCAACTGGCCTTCCCTGCGGCAACGACGATTCCGTCGCGGCGGCAATCAGGATGAAAGCGAATTGTTGCGTCGCTACGAAGAGCAAATCAACCAACTCCGTGAGCTGTTCAAGGAGACGCGCGCGTACAAGTCGGGCAAGGCGGCACTTGGCGATGAGCAGCCGCTGGATTTGCGATTGGAAGCCATGATCCCGGTGGTCGATGGTCAGCTGCCCATGATGGTTCGAGCCGATACGCTTAACCAGATTCAATCGGCTGTATCCTTCGCCGTCGAGGAAAACGCCAAACTGATCATCCTTGGCGGCTACGATGCGCCCTTGTGTGCGGAGCTGCTGAACAAGCACGAAGTTCCGGTTATTGTGTCCGCGGTACAACGGCGACCGTTGCGTCGCAGTGATCATTACGATGCGGCTTATACGTTGCCTAAACGGCTGTCCGAAGCCGGTGTCCAGTTTTGCATTTCGTCGACGGATCGCAGCAGTACCTGGAACACAAGGATTCTGCCGTTCCAGGCGGCTGTCGCAGCCGGTCACGGACTGGGCCCTGCCGAAGCGCTCAAGGCGATTACCCTGTATCCAGCTCAAATCATGGGTGTCGATGATATGGTTGGTTCGCTGGAGGTCGGCAAGCACGCGACGTTGTTTGTGGCCGATGGTGATGCCCTCGAGATTTCGACTCAGGTCAGCCACGCATGGATTCAGGGAAGCGAAGTCGACCTGTCCGACAAGCACAAACGCCTGTTCGAGAA
>JBPCVB010000625.1:0-7170 GCA_051010855.1 Pirellulaceae bacterium
GCAATCCATAACCGGCCCTGATTGTCGAAAGCGATGTTGTCTGGACACGACAACCATGTGTCGGGTCTATGGCCGCCGTACCAGGCATCGTCTTCCTCCAGCCGTCCGGCTTTCAGGAAAATGTTCCACGCATGACTCAGCGAGGCATGATCCGGCTTGCCGTCAACTTGCGGTATTTCCAGCTCGATGATGTGTCCGTGTCGGTTTTTGGCGCGCGGGTTAGCCGCGTCGACACGAATCTGGCTGCGCCGGGAGTTGTTGGTGAGCACGACAAACACGTTGTGGGTCACCGGGTTTTCTTCGACGTCTTCCGGGCGATCCATCGGCGTGGCGCCCAGGTAATCGGCTGCTCGTCGAGTCTCGATCAGCACATCGGCCTGGCTATGGAAACGATTTTTCCAGGTCAGCGGGCCGTGATCGTGGACCAGCGGCAGCCATTGGACTATGCCGTCTTCACCAAAGCGGGCGACATACAGCGTGCCCTTGTCGAGCAAGCCGCGATTGTTTTCCAGGTTGTGCGGATCGTACTTGCCTTCGCTGACAAATTTGTACAGGTATTCATTAATCTCGTCATCACCGGTGTACACCACCACCCGGCCGTCATAATTGAGTGACGTAGCGGCCCCTTCGTGCTTGAATCGCCCCAGCGCAGTGCGTTTCACCGGAACCGACTCCGGATCGTAGGGGTCAATCTCCACCACCCAGCCAAAACGGTTGGGCTCGCGGGGAGTAGTCGCCAAATCAAAGCGGTCGTCGATGCGATTGAACGAGTAATCGCCGCGGCCAATTACGCCATAACGTTTGTGATTTTCCGCTTCGCGTTCGTCAGTCAGTTCACCGCGAAAATAGAAATGAAAATTTTCTTCGCCGCTGAGTACCGTGCCCCACGGCGTTACTCCGCCTGAACAGTTGCTGAGCGTACCGAAAGCCTCACGTCCCCGCGGGTCGGCATCGGTCTTCATCCGGCTATGGCCACGCGCCGGACCGTTGATTTCGATGCGTGTGTTTAGGGTAATGCGGCGGTTCAACGGGCTGTCCGAAACAACATGCCAGTGCGCGTCGTCATCCTGGCGAATCTCGATGATCGAGTGCCCGTGCGCGGCTGCCTCGATGCGAATATGCTCGTCCGTCCGCGTTTCCATCTTGTTGCTGCGCGTAATTCTGCTGAACATCAGTTCGGGGTGGGTGTATTCGTTGTTGACGCACAGCAGTCCATGCCGGGAGTCATTCGAACCGCGGTCGATGGGGAGGAAAGCGACAAAATCATTGTTGTAGCCAAACTGGGTCGCCTGGCCTTCGGCCGTCGGGTTATGTACATCCATTGGCTCTGCGCCCGCGACCACCGGATCGCCCCATTTGATCAGGACCTGGGTGCGGTATCCCTCAACGACTTCCGCATCGGCAACCGATGCCGGATCGCCGGATTGATGTACATGGGGAAAGACCGGCAGGCCGGCCAATCCTGCTTCGTTGGCAACCGGGCCAGCTGCCGTTGAGACCATTGCGCTTGCTGCAGTGTTGGGCAGGCACCAGACGGCAGTCATGGCGCCGCCAGCGGCCATGATTCCCTTGACGACTTCGCGGCGTGTTGTGCGGGCCTCGATAATTTCTTCCAGAGTGGTGCGCAGCGGTCGATCCATGATGTCTCAAATGAAAAAAAGAGGTCAGTGGAAAACCCGCTATTGTGAGCAAAAGTGGGACCAAAGTGAACGAGAGGTGGTGCGAAGTTTTCTTCACATGCGAAAGCGGGCGTTTTGCGACACAACTGGATTGAGTGCGTCACTCGACGACTTATTGTCGTTGCCCGGTGTGCAAACGGGCTCACCGCCGGTCAACCGTAAACGGATTTTCGTTGGCGATACAGGGAAGCATCGACAACATCGGCCATGGCGTCCGCGGTCGGCAAACGATCGGCCCCAACGAATTCGATGATCTCGGGAAGAATCGAACCCGGATCATTTACCAGGCGAGGGTAGTCAACGGCCAGGTACTCGACGCGAGGATTGTGTTCCATCCAGGCAAGCGTGGACAGGCGGTGTTGTTCAAGTCTCTGGGCGGTTTCCTGTTCAGCCAGGGTGGCGCCTTCGGTTCCCAACCGATCGATCATTTTGGATTGGGAAGCAGCGACCTCGCTGGTCGGCCGCATCATGAACAACACCTTGTACTCGTGATTAAAAGGCAGTTGCGGCAGCACCATGGAAACCGCCTTGATGGCTTTCCTCTCGAGCCCTTCATCGTCCAGCAGTTCCGGGTGTTTGCTGATCGACTTGATCACTTCCCATTCGTAGTAACCACGCGGGTTGTCAGAATCCGCGTTGCGTTCGCCATCAGTCTGCGCTGGCAGACCCCCGGCTTCCAGAATTTGCATCATTAGTGATGTGCCACTGCGTGGCAGACCCGACACGATTACAAACGTCTTGCCCGAGCGCTTGATCGGGTTACGGCGATCGGGTCGTTTCTCTCGCGTGATGTCGATCCGTTCCAGTTCCGAGGCAAACTCGGGAAGATCGAAAACGACATCACGACGCGAATCGGCTTCGGGTTGTTTTCCGGTGCTGTTGCCATTTTGCAATTCGCGAACGAGCAGACGATGGGCGTCCGCGGCGCCGGGATCACGATCGTCCAGTCGGTAAACGGTCGATAGCCAGCGATGCGTGTTGATGGAATCCGGTGCAAACTTCAACGCAGTTTTCAGCGCCACCAGGGCCCGATCCGGCTGGCCGCTTCGGGCGAGCGCAACTCCCAGGTTCAAATGTGCACGGGGCAATCGATGAATCAGACTGACCGCCTCCAGTGCCGTATCAATGGTTTTCTGGTTGTCGCCCCGGCGGCAGTGAACTGTAGAAAGACCCTGCCATGCTTCCGCGTTCTCGCCGTGCAGTCGTGTCGCTCGTGTGTAAACGCGCTCAGCATCATTCCAGCGACGCATCCGCATATAGCCGTTACCAATCTGGTTCCACACGCCGGGGTTTCTGGCATTGAGTGTCTCCAGTTGTCGGTATGCAGCGAGGGCTTGATTGCGTCGCTGGCGTTTTAGCAGGATGTCGGCGTGCAGCATCAAGGCAGAGATCTCCACGGTGGATTTCAGATCAAAGGCCTTTTCCAGCACGTGTTCGGCGGCCGTCAGGTAACCGCAGCGAAAATAACACTGGGCCAGCTGTACGATAAATCTTGATTCCCACGGGGCACGACGCACGATCTCCTCGTAGTAAGGCAGCGCCACCTCGTTCTGTCCGGTCCATACGAGGTTGCGAGCCAGATTGTATTTGGCTTCGATGTCAGCTGACTCGGCCTGCGCTTCCTTGTCGTCACCGGGATCATCGATGTAACCCAGCGCGATGAATTGCTTGAGTAGTTCAGCGGCTTCCTGCGGATCCAGTTGCTGTTCCTGCTCGTGTATGCCGGACTCGCCCGGCTCCTCATCCCAGCTGGGGATCGTCTTGATCTCGAGTGGCTCCTCGAACAATTCCAGCAAGGGCCTGCCATCCATGTCGTCGCCGACGGGCAAATCGTACATTGCGAGGATCGTCGGCCCGATGTCGATCAGGCTGGCTCCGTAGATGCGTTCGTCCTGTTTGATCCCTGGACCGGCAGCCACCACGATGCCGTATTGTCGATGCCACCAGGCTGGACCTGCCGGTTCACGAGGAATCATCTCCGGTCGCAATTGGCGAGACTGAAAACCATGATCGCTGCACAGCACGATGGTTGTGTCGGGACCGGCCAGTTGCAGCAATCGTTCCAGCATCATGTCGTGGAACTTGTAGCAACCCGTTATGACGTCCTTGTAGATTTCAAAATCCTGTTCGGGGACCTGTGGCATGCGGGGCGGGTGGTATTGCATAAAGGCGTGCGAAAAGTGATCGATGCCCGTGTAATACACTGCCATAAAATCCCACGGCTCGTTTTCCATCACGGCGGTGGCAACATTGTGCGTTGACATGGTTTCGCACAGCACCTTGGCCAATGTGGTTAGCCGAGTATCTTCGGTCTGATCGATCTGGTCGGCTAACGGGATGAAGGGAACCAGTTGCTCGCCGGTCAGTTCGTCCTCAAAGACCTTGAACTGGGCCAGAACGGACGAACGCTCCGCAGGGTGAATGGCATCCTTGGGCGCCACGAACTTGTCTGGGCCGACACGTTTGACACCATTGAACAAATTCGTGACGACGCACCCGTTGATCGGCTCGGCCGGGTGACTGGCCCACCAGTTAATCACGTTGCTGCGCATTCCCTGCTGTGTGAAGATGTTCCACAACGCCTTGCAATTGCGGGAATAGCTGGACCACGGCCGGCTGCCACCGTGATTCGGATCGGGTTCGGTAAAGCCAAGAACGCCGTGTCTCCAGGCATGCTTGCCTGTGGCTACTGAATTCCACAACATGGGCGAAAGCACAGGTTGCAGTGTGCCAAGGTTTCCCATGGTGCCGCGATTGATGAGTTTTTCCAGCGTGGGCAACTGGCCGTCATCCAGCAACGGAGTGATGTGCTCCCAGTCGGCACCATCCCAGCCGATTAGCAATACCCGTCGTTTGCTCATGTCTTCCCGTCAGTGTCTACGATGATTCCGAAATCGGGGTATGAGCCCGCGAATCGACCATTGTACCACGCGAGTTAACAGGCATGATTGCGCGGGAATCCAGTCACAATGGGCAGAGGATTCGGCAGACAGAGAGACTCACAATGGATCATGCAGCTTTGCGTTTACGACGCCAGGTCAACAGTCCAGCCGCGCCGGTCGCCAACAGGCCCAGCGAACCTGGCTCGGGAATCTGGCCAACTCTCAGCGACACGCCAGGGTCTGCATAGGCGTAATCGACAACAACAAAATCGTTGAACGAGACACCTTCGCTATTCAGCGTATTGACGCGTGCCCAACCGTACTGGGTACCATTGCCTACGTCGAAATGAAACGACAAAAATCCCTCGCCGTTACCATTGAAAGGGCCATCGTAAAAGGCGAAGGCCATCGTCCCCGGAACGCCCTTGGAAAAAAAGCTGGAGAGTCCCGATATGAACAAACCATAGGGCAAGTTGGCAACAAAGCTGTCGCTCGAACTTCCACTGCCGCTTCCATAGCCTCCACTGGAAAAAGTCTTGGCGATCGAATTAAACGTGCCGTTGGAAGCGGTCGCAAATGCAGCGCCGGCTCCCTCGCCAAAATGCCGGTGCTTGAACAGGATCCGGGCGCTGCCGGCCAGAGCAATCGATTCACTGTCCGGATCGTTGTCAAAATAATTGTCGTCCTGGACCAGTTTGTTCACGTTGGGAAAGTAATGTATGTCCGCTTCCGCAGCAGTATTGCCGGAAAACGCCGTGGCTGCGCCGGCAACGGCATAGCCGGCCCAGCGTAACTTGCTGACACGGGCTTGTTCCCGGCGAGATGACTTGTTGCGCATTCGGCTTTCACTGTGCTGCTGGGTCATGGTTGACTGTCCAATAGGAATACGACGGTGATTTCTGTTGCCCCTCATCTAAGGGATGCCAACCCGGAAGCAAATATGAACCTGGAAATTCAAAAAAACGGAAATTGGCAAGAACCAGTGGATTCCGCGAGTCAAAACGCGTCATCAACGGCAAGCGCAGTACCGTCGTAACGTGGTCGAGTTCCGGTTGAGTCGATCGTCACGCCGCAGATCGGGCAGACTTGCGTTGGCGACGCCAGGTCAACAAGCCAGCCGCGCCGATAGCCAGCAAGCCCAAAGAGCCCGGTTCGGGAATCTCACCTACCTTCAGCGACTGATTGGGATCGGCATAGGCATAGTCAACAATCCTAAAATCGTTGAATTGGATCCCAAACGTGTCCAGCGTTTCGACGCGGGCCCAACCGTACTGCGTACCGTTGCCGACATCGAACTGAAATGCCAAAAAACCTTCGCCGGGGCTGTTGAACGGACCATAGCTGAATGCACGGGCCATGGTTCCGGCACTGCTCTTGGCAAAAAAGGTGGACAGGCCCGAAATAAACTGGCCATATGGCAAGTTGTCAACGAATTTGCTCGAACTGCTGCCACTACCTCCATATCCACTGGAATAGAATGCGGCAATCGAGTTGAAAGTGCCATTGGAAGCGGTGGCAAACGCGTTCCCGCCACCATCGCCGACATGCTGGTGCCTGAACATGATCTTGGCGTTGCCTGCCAGGGCAATCGATTCCATGTCGGCAACGCCGTCCGTCGTATACGGATCGTCCTGAACCAGTTTGTTGACGTTGGGGAAATAGTGAATGTCAGCTTCGGCAGCAGGCGTACCGGAAAAGGCCGTGGCTGCGCCGGCGACGGCGTACCCGGCCCAACGCAACTGGTTGACAATGGCTTTTTTGCGACGTGATGACCTGCTGCGAGTTCGGCTTTGCTGGTGCTGCTGCGTCATGGTGTTGCCCAATAAGAAAGCGACTGGTTCTCCCCACAAGGGCGCGGTCCTTCAGTGCCCCTTCATCTACGGGATGCCAATCCGGTCGCAAATATGAACTCGAAATTGCGAAAAAACCGGAAATCGACGCAAAACCACTGGTTTTTTGAGTGTCAAATGCTTCGAGAATCGCCGCGACAGAATTACGCAGCGGAATGGGCGGGTTTGCGTTTGCGACGCCAGGTTAACAAGCCTGCTGCACCGGTAGCCAACAAGCCCAAAGAACCCGGCTCGGGAATCTCACCTACCCTCAGCGACTGGTTGGGGTCAGCATAGGCATAGTCCTCGATCATGAAGTCGTTGAAGGCATTTCCATTGCTGTCAAGGGTCGTGACGCGTGCCCAGCCATACTGGGTACCGTTGCCGACATTGAACTGAAATGCCAAAAAGCCATCGCCGGGGCTGTTGAACGGGCCGGAGCCGTATCCGCGAGCCATTGTTCCGGTATTGCCTTTCGAAAAAAAGCTGGACAGGCCCGAAATATACTGGCCATAGGGCAGATTGGCGACAAACGTACTTGAGCCACTTGCAATGTCAGGTGTAAATGATCTGGCGATCGAATTGAAAGTGCCATTGGTCGCGGTAGCGAATGCGTTGCCAGTACTTTCTACAAAACTATGCCGGAACAGAATCTGGGCACTTTCAGCCAATTGGATTGACTCGGTGTCCGGGCTGACGCTTGACGGCGCAGAGACCAGTTTGTTGACATTTGGGAAATAGTGAATGTCAGCTTCGGCGGCAGTTCCCGAAATCGCCGTG
>JBPCVB010000626.1:0-4523 GCA_051010855.1 Pirellulaceae bacterium
CGTGGGGATTCTGGACTCTGCGTTCAACCGAAAGCATTGCCTTTACGCCCCGCAGCCTCACCGTGTTTGTCGTTGGAGCATGTCTGGGACTTGCCTCTTTTCTTCAACCTGGTATCGCTGTATTAATCACGGAAGGAGTCGACGAATTGAGCGGGTATACGCCCGGCAACTTTTGGTGGTGGCTCTTTGTATCCGGCTTCCTGCTGATGACCTTTGGCCTGGGAATGACCCTTCGCGATGCACCGGCGGCGCGTCAGCCCAATCGCAAGTTTGATCTTGCGAAGACAAACTAACAGGAATGGCTCCTGCAAAAGAGACAATGGACGTAATGAACTATTTAACTTTTCGTGATCTGTTCCCGGTAACTGCAAATTCAGTCTATTTGAATAATGCGGCCGAGTCTCCGCTTAACAACAGGGTGCGGCACCAGCTTGATCAGTACCTGACTCTGGCAGCCGAAGAGCCACAGAATAAACCGAAAGTCCGTCATGCTACACGCACAAAGCTTGCGGAGATTTTTGGTGGATCGCCCGATGAATATGCACTGGTTACCAGTACGGGTGTCGGCATAGGCATCGTCGCTGCCGGCTATCAATGGCAAAAAGGCGACAACGTGGTTATTCCAATGGACGAGCACTGGAACAACACTTTCCCCTGGCTGGCACTACGCGAACGAGGCGTTGATGTGCGACTCGTACCGGTGGACGACGATCAACGCGTTGACCCTGAGAAAATAGCGGCAGTCGTCGACAGGAATACACGCATCCTTGCCACCGCCGCAGTCCGTTTCAACACCGGGTTTCGTGCCAATCTGAAATTGTTGAGCCAGATCGCACATGATCAGGGAGCACTTTTTTTGGTGGATGGCATTCAGGGTGCCGGTGTGTTCCCTGTCAATGTGCAGAATGACGGCATTGATATCCTTGCCTGTGCAGGCTTCAAATGGCTGTTGGGTGTGCACGGTACGGGGTTCTTATACGTCAACAAACGGGCGCAGGAGAAAGTTGCTCCGGTTATCCCGGGTATGTTCGCAGCCGAAAACAATTCTCGAGAACTGAATTACTTTCCCGACGCTCGCCAATACGAAACCGGAACCATCGCCTATGGTCTGTTTCACGCGTGGATTGCTGGTTTGGAACTTGTTCAGGAAGTCGGCATCGAAAATATCCACACACGCGTGCTCGAGCTGACCGACAGAATTATTGATGGCCTGCATGCCAGGAAGATTGAGATCGTATCGCCGATTGACGAGACAACCGAACGTTCTGCCATCATCTCGTTCACGACCGGTTCAGAAGCGGCGAACGATAATTGCTATAAAAAATTAAGAACACATAACGTGCAAGTGGCTCAAAGGGATGGTCGAATTCGTGTCAGCCCCAATTTTTTCAACACGGAAGAAGACATCGACCGTTTTCTGGAACTCTTATAGCATTCGCAATTCCAGTGCGCTCGGCCGCCCCAATTCGATTCGCAACGCTCGCGAATACAAGCACGAAGCGCAAGCGAGTGGATATGCAGGACGGGAACCACTCGCTTGCGCTTCGTGCCCGTAAAATCGACTTGCCAGCTACCCGCGGGCAAAGAACAGCCAGTCCGTTCGTTGCTCGTCAATCAGCTCGTTGTGCCAGGTGACTGGCTCGACACGGACTTGCTCAAAAACCGCGTGAAGGGCATCGGCAAACGGTGAACTCTCGGCATAGGACCAAATACCCAGGACACCGTCGGCCGCCAGATGCTTCTGCGCCGCCAATAATCCTGCCGTTGTATAGAACGATGCACTCGCCTCGTCCAGGCGTTCGTCCGGCGAGTGGTCGACATCGATCAGGATGACATCGAACAATTCGCCGGGCGGACCGGCGAGTTGCTGATAGACATCTCCCTGCCGGACGACCAAACGCGGCTCGTCGCGGAGTTCAGGCGAGAGTGGAACGAGATCACGCATCAGCCAATCGATCACCTGAGGCAATAACTCCACTACTTCAACTTGTGCCACGCGATTTGTCAGCAGCGCTTCGTGCGCTGTATAGCCCAGTCCAAATCCGCCAACCAGCACCCGCAGATCGTCGCCGGAATGCCACTCGACCGCGGTTTGTGCCAAGGCCCGTTCCGAATCGGTGTACAGGCTGCTCATCAGGAACTCGTGATTGAGCGTTACCTCGGTCACGATCGTACCGGGCAGGGAGAGTAATTCACGTCGCCGCAGACACAAGACACCAAGTGGACTCGGTTCATACGCGAGAATCTCGAGGTTAGATTTGGACATGTGTGACAAGGCGAAGAGAAACTGGCAGAGTTGTCGAGAGTCGATCTTGAAATTCTACGGGAAACGGCCCATTCAGAGGCGGGGACAAGGCAACCGGCAGAACACTACGATCGGCAAGGTAGTTCGGTCAACAACAACCATACGTCCCTTTACACCTTCACGCGAGGCGGCGACATTGAATCTCGTCTGGACGATATAGCGTCAAATATTTGCTCCGCGATTCGAACATCGCTGTCACGCTCAAGTTCACGAATGCCAGTCGGGCTTGTGACGTTGATTTCCGTCATGAAGTCGCCGATCACATCGATTCCCGCGAACAGCAGACCTTTGTTGCGAAGCACCGGGCCAATCTGTTCACAAATCCAGCGGTCGCGATCGGTCAGCGGCCGGATTTCTGCCCGCGCTCCGGTGGCCAGATTGCCGCGATGATCATCGCGAGGCGGGATGCGGACAAGTGCCAGGGGAACTGGCTCGCCATCGATCAAAATGATCCGCTTGTCGCCCGAGTCGATGATTTCGGGAATGTACTTTTGCAACATCACGTAACGTTGGCCGCGTTGAGTTACGGTCTCCAGTATCACGTTGTGATTGCCGTCCCCGACATCGGTTACAAATACCGATTGACCTCCCATAAGATCCAGCGGCTTCACGACAGTTTTTTTGTGCTCTTCCATAAAGTTGTGCATTTGTTCCAGCGAGCGACTGATCAATGTCGGCGGGACGCATTCCGGAAACCAGGAAACGAATGCTTTCTCGTTTGCATCGCGCAGCCCCTGCGGGCCGTTGACGACCAGGGCACCGCGATCTTCGGCACGTTCAAGTACATAAGTGGCGAAGATGTATTCCATATCGAAAGGCGGGTCCTTGCGCATCAAGATAACGTCCATCTCGCCTAGCGAAGTTTCCGCGACTCCGCCTAACTCAAACCACTTTTGAGAATCGTCTGCGACATGGAATGCGGTTAGACGCCCAAAGGCGTCACCGTCGCGCAACCAAATGTCGTTGAGCCCGCCACAATGAATCGACCAGCCACGAGATTGTGCTTCCAGCAGCATCGCCAGGGTACTGTCCTTGTACGGCTTGATGGACTCGATCGGGTCCATGATCACCGTCAGTTTTGGACTTCTCAAATCAACATCTCCCGCCTGTGGCCTTTTATCCAATTATCATGTCGTTACTGTTATCCTGTCAAAATCAAGCAACTTTTTCGACCCTTGCCACGGCCAGTGACCGTTCATTTCCAACACCATGGTCCAGCCCAGGGCCGTGCGTATAGCAACCATGATGGCCAGAAAAGCGATGCCTTCGCAGGCCGGCTCCATCGTGATCGTCTTGATGATCGTAACCGCAACCAGAACTTCCAGGCCGATCAAAACCGTCCAATGCGCCTGCGTTGAATTTGCAGGCAATGCGACGTAGCCACTCACGTCCGTTGCAAGTCGGCATTGAGCAAAAACACGGCAATGTCATAGCCGACAACCAGGTTGATCACCATCCGGGCCGGATCCTGCCTTAATCATCTCGCGAATAAATGCTTTTTGAACGGAAACAGCTAGAATAAAACTCCTCGCATAATGCGCCTCGCCCAACAACCAAAAATCAAGGCTGCAATTTTCTTCCCGTTTCGGGGAAAAGGCACCCCATGCCGAATAACAGCGCAAGAACCGGGGAAGGTTCAAACGGCCTGCCAAACGAGTCGGGGATAGCGTTTGTCAAACGGCTGTTGCTTGACAAGACAATACTCGTCCTGGCCATTTTGTTTGGAGTGGGTCTGATCCTGTTGCTGGTGATTCATCGCAGTCAGCAAAGTGATTTGATCGAGTCGATTGCCGTTGAAGAAGCCGAGCGATACACACGTGCCCTGGCTTCGTTTCGAACGCTATATACACGGGACGTAGTGTCGACTGCGCTGGAGCAGCAGATTCCGGTAACGCATGACTTCAATCTGGGCGCGAACAAGGGCAAGGCCATTCCGCTGCCGGCCACGCTGGCCAAATCACTTGGCAAGGAAATCACCGACGACCGCACAGGTTCCAGCATCGGCCTGTACAGCCCTTATCCCTTTCCACTGCCAGGCAGAGAAGGACTCCCGGACAGTTTTGCCGAGAGTGCATGGGAAGCACTAAAGGCAGATCCTGACCAGCCGTTTTACCGTTTTCAGACTCTTGGCGGTCGAGATGTGATTCGCTACGCAACGGCTGACCTGATGCGCAAATCTTGTGTCAATTGTCACAACACCCACGCGCAGTCCCCCAAA
>JBPCVB010000627.1:0-11891 GCA_051010855.1 Pirellulaceae bacterium
ACCTCGACAAGCCGCAAGCCTCAGGCGAAAGCAGCGATCAATACGCCATCGATCTGGAAACCACTTCTGGATCCGCTTCTCGCTGGGACAACGCCGTGGGCGCGGGAGTCATGAACTACGGAGACAGATCGGACAACGACAAACGTTGCCTGACCTATACCACCGAGCCATTGCCGGCCGATGTGAACGTAACTGGCCACCCGGTCGCTACGTTGTTTGTGGAAAGTACTGCCAGTGACGGGGACTTTTATGTGTTGCTGGAAGAAGTCGACGAAGACGGCAAATCGCACTACGTCACCGAAGGCGTCTTGCGAGCGTCACACCGCGTCACGTCGGATGCGCCCTGGAACAATCTGGGCTTGCCGTATCAGCGAAGTTTTGAACAGGACAAACAGGGACTCGAATCCGGCGTAGTTACGAAGTTGGAAATGGACTTGCACCCTGTCTCCAACATCTTCAACGAAGGCCATCGACTCCGCATCGCCATCATGTGTGCCGACAAGGACAACACCGAGGCCCCTCCGGTCTCGCCCGACACTACCATCACTCTTCACCGCAGCGATGAACATCCCTCCAGCATCGTGTTACCTGTTGTAGGTGGTAGCGAGTAGGTCGAAGGTTAAAAGGATGGTGAGAAGCAGTAGCGAGTGGCTTTGCAGCCGCCAAAACAACTTCCTCTCCCTCGGGAGGAAGGTGGCCGCAGGCCGTAGAGGGCATATTAGGTAGCAGGTAATAGGTGCCGGGAAACAGGCGAGGCATTACCCTCGGTGTGCTCGCTCGCGCCTCATCATTACCCACATTATCCCCAGCCCGATGACCACAGTAACGCCGGGCTCGGGAACTGCCGACTCAGCATACACATAGATCAAATCATGCAGCGGCTCGTAGTTATCGATGGTCGTATGCGTGATTGGCTGATCATTAAAGAACTCTTCCACATTAATGTTGATTGCGCCGTCGACGAACATTTCGCCTTGTAAGTCGAATTGCCCGGCGATCTGGAAAAAGTTGAATCCCGTTTTCACATTGGTGGGCAGCACATCATCGCCAAGTCCGGAATCAAATAGATCAACCGAATCAATCTGGAATGACATATCAACTTCGATGCCGGCTGGCAGCAACAATTCCTGCGCCAACCGGATCAAGGCGTTGCCGCCCCAGCTATGTCCGGCCAGAAACAGGGCGTCAATATCATTGAACCCGTCAATGAAATTGAAGGCTTCCGTGCGTTCGTTGTACGCGAACACCTGACTGGAATAGGTCAGTGCAGGATGGTTGGCCGCAAAACCATTCGCCAGCCGCGCGTCCAGTTCGTCCATGCCTGTGGGCGGCAACCCCGGATTAAAGCCGGTGAAGAAAACTGCCACGATATCCGCCGATGCCAAACGGCCTGAGGAAAAAACCACCAGCAAAACGGTTAGCAGAAACAATCGCGAGGGATTCCGGCGGCAACTCATGTGGCGCTCCACAAGGCAGGGCAAACGGGTCCTCACTATCAAACCACATCCTGTTCGCAGTGTCAAAATGCATCCTTCCCCGTGAGGAGAAGGCAGCGTCAGTCCGTGTTCAGATTACGCCGGGGATTAAGTCGTTACTTCTGCTTTGGACATTCCTTGTTCGATATTCCTGCTTCCTTCGTGACTTTCTGTCTTGGTGGTTCTCCTTCTACCCGGCCCAAGTTTCAATTTGCATTTTCAATTTGCAATCTCTTTCCTTCGGCGTCTCGGCACGGCTGAGCTCGCCGACGTCCGGGAAACAACTCCCGCCCCCAGCCTCCCATCTACTTGAACTCCGTCACCACGTCCCGCTCCCGCACCGGATACCACTCGCCGATTTTCTCCACCATCCGCGCGACCACTTCTGGATGGTTGGCCGCCAGGTTGACTGCTTCGGCAGGATCAGTTGCCAGATCAAACAGCTGCGGCCGTTTTTCCGCGCGCGGATGAGTACTCGCGTGCCGGTTGACTTCGCCGTCATAAGTCAGGATCAACTTCCAATTGTCCTCGACGCACCAGCGAAACAGCAACGAAGCTTCAGGGTTTTCGATGTCCGCAATGTCGTGCGCGAAACTTTCGCCAAAGATCGTGTCGCGGGGAATCGGCGTTGCGTTCTTCACATGCGGCAGCAGATTCAGCCCAGGTAAATCATTTGGCGTTCGTGCATCGGCTGCGGCCAGAATGGTGGGTACCAGATCGATGCTGCTGACCAGTTCGGTGCGGTCGGCCGGTTCGAGTGTGTCTGGCCAGCAGAACATGATTGGTGTACGCACTCCACTTTCGTAAGGCGTTTGTTTGGAACGCAGTGCGTAGCCGCGAGCCTGAGGATTCTGTATCCAGCCGTTGTCAGTGACATAGACGATCAACGTGTTTTCACGCAGTCCCTTGTCGTCGATCAGTTTGATTAATTGCCCGCAAGTTTCATCAAACCACTCGCACATGGCATAGTAACGGGCGATGGACAGCGGCCTGCCGTCCTGTTCATATTTTTCAAGCAGTCTGTTTGGTGGATTATGCGGTGTATGGGGCAGCATCGGCGCGTACCAGACCAAAAACGGCTTCTCCTGTTCGATCGCACGATCGATAAATTCCTCGAGCGGCCCCAGTCCATCACGGCCGATTTGCAAGCCGGTATCACCGTGGCGACCGCCCGGTTCGGGGAATCCGCGCGACATGCCGTTAGTAAAACCGCCACGGCGAAAATCGCCTTCCCACCACTTGCCGGTTTGCAAGCTCAGGTAGCCCCTTTCGGCCAGCAATTCCGGCAGCGTATCGAATTGATCGATGTAACTCACCAACTGGGCGCGTCGCTGGCGATACAGATCTGATTCAGGGTCGGCATATTTGGGCGACGGATCATTCCCGGTAACGCCGTGATCGTGTGCGTACCTGCCCGTGGCCAGTGACAACAGCGACGGCCGGCATAATGCTGTGGGAACGTATCCGCGTCGGAACAGCACGCTTTCACCAGCCAGCTGATCCAGATGCGGCGTTTGGATATCCGCATGTCCCGTGAATCCGTAATCGGTCCACGCCTGATCATCCGAAATAATCACCACCACATTGGGCCGCGTCTGTGCATCAGCCCGCGTTATCAGTTGACTCGCGATCAGCAGGGCGACTGATAGAGTCGCCACAAGAAAAAATTTCATAGTGCAGATCCATGTACGATCGAGCCATTCGACAAGATACTAACATGGAATCGGTATGTCGGGCGCTATTGAACTTTCCTTCTCCCTCTGGGAGAAGGTGGCCGCAGGCCGGATGAGGACCAACCCTTCATCCCTTCGACATTCCCTTGTTCGATATTCGATATATCACGCAGCACAAAATAACGATGCCCCCGCTGCCTGCACATCTTCAGGCGCACCCTGTCTCATGGCCGACTCGTCAGCCACAACGTTCGCTGATTTTCCCAAACTCGCCGGATCCAGGTCAATATTGATCGCGATCAGCGTTTCGTTTTCTGAGAGGGTCAGCTGTTTCCGGAACCCGGAATATCTGTCGATGCGTCCTCAGAGGATTCGTCAGGGGTCCCCTGTTCGGCCTCTTCACTGAAGGAGTCGTGCGAATCAGCCTCTGCGGAGGACTCGGACAAGTTCTGCGACTTGCGCTCGAGACGCCGTTGTCGCTTTTCTTCCGCTTTCCGTTTCTTCTCTCGTTCGCGTTGCATTTTCGCGAATGTGTTTTGGTTTCTGGCGATGGTGGGCCTCTTTCATAATTAACGTCAAACGATGATCAACCGGCGAAGGTCATGGTAATGAGTAGTCAATTGCTATGGGACGCCGCTGGTCGCGACTTGCGCCGCTTCCCGGTGGTGGGTCTGGACGAACGACTGCCACGCGGATTGCCATTGGCGCCCCGGTAACTGCGCCGTGACCGCCCCCGCCGCGATCCTGCCGGTGAAGCACCGTCACGATCCGCAGAGCGACGATCGTCGTCGCGGGAATTATTGACCACCGGCAATTGTTTTCGAATCAGACGCTCGATGGAGCGTAGCATTGCGCGATCTCCGGACGTGCATAATGAAACGGCCATCCCATCGGCGCCGGCCCGGCCCGTGCGGCCGATCCGATGCACGTAGCTTTCCGGTTCCATAGGCATGTCGTAGTTAATCACATGCGTGATGCCGTCAATGTCAATGCCTCGCGATGCCACGTCGGTGGCCACAAGGACCGTGACATGGCGTTGTCGAAACGCTTCCAGAGCTTTTTGCCGCGCTCCCTGTGACTTGTTGCCGTGAATCGCCGCAGTGCGGAATCCGGCGGCATCCAGTTTTTTGGCCAACAAGTTAGCACCTCGCTTGGTGCGTGTGAATACGATGGCCCGCTCGACCGAATCCTTTTTTAACAAGTTCCGCAGCGTGGACAATTTGTTCGACTTGTCCACCATGACAACCCGCTGCTCAATCAGCTCCAACGACGGCCTTTTTGGCGTGACGTTGACCGACGACGGATTGAACAACAGCTGTTTGGAGAGGTCGCGAATCCTGGGTGGCATGGTCGCCGAAAAGAACAATGATTGGCGTTCACGAGGCAGCCGGGCAATGATTTGCTTGAGCTGCGGCAGGAATCCCATGTCGAGCATCCGGTCGGCTTCGTCGAGGATGAGGATTTCGATGTCCCGCAAGTCAATGTGTTGTTGCTCCATCAGATCGACCAGCCGACCCGGCGTGGCAATCAAAATGTGAGCGCCCTTCCGCAGCGACGCAACCTGTTTCACCTGACTGACGCCGCCGTACACGAGTGCCTGCCGGACCGACAGGTACTTGCCGTAAATGCGGAAACTCTTATCGATCTGGATGGCCAGTTCGCGGGTCGGTGCCAGCACCAGCACCAGCGGTCGACCGCGTTTGGCGGGCAACTTTTCGCGACCCAGGTAATCGAGGGTGGGCAGGGCGAAGGCGGCAGTCTTGCCGGTTCCGGTTTGCGCACAGCCGAGGATGTCCTGGCCGGCGAGGGCTGCGGGAATGGTCTGGGACTGGATAGGCGTAGGGATCTCGTAGCGTTGTTCTGCCAGCACGCGTTGCAGCGGTGCCAACAAGTTCATGGATTCAAAAGGCATCTAAAGGTTCTTTCTTCTGTAGCTAACGACAAGGCGTTTTTGCTGTGAGTGGGAATCGGATTCCCGGTGGTACGCCGTCGTCTGGCGATACGCGCGAGTGGTATCGAGACGCTTAATTGGCGGAATCAGGGGTTGTGTCTGTCAACAGCCACTTTTTTTGGCGGTGATCCGAAAGTTCTTTCTTTTCGGAGTCGACGGTCAGGATTCCGAATAACAAGAAAAAGACGGAATCAACTCGTCGCAAGGACGAAGCGGCTTTCCAGCGCGGTTAACACAACCGATAGTTGGCAGCGGTGGGCGAAAATTCAGGATTCGCCGTGCGAGAATCCGGGTATCCAACCCGGCACTTGTTCTCGTGGTCGGGATCCGCCAGTTATTAATAACGGCGTTTCAAATTCATTCCGACCTAAACGAGGCAGAAAAATTGCCTCGTTGCGTGAGAAGACTACCCCCAACCGGGCCCGCGGCCAAGGGCAAAACACCCGGATCGCCGTAATCGGAGGGGAATCGCGGTAGTTTCAGCTGGTATTGAGGGTCCCCGCAAGCGCGAAGAGGTCGATGGACTATTTGGGGAGATTCGCCGTGTTGACAGCACTCCACGTGGCCCCGGCTGCCGGTTGGACATACAATATTTGCACGTTCAAAAAATACAACTCAACAACCAGCGCATTTTTTTATCGTCCGGGACCGGATGGCCAAAGTCCGTATCACCAAGCAGGATTTCCTCAACGACCCGCAAGGCAAAACGTTTGTTGACGTGGTTGAGGATCCCCGGCAACCGTTCGAATTTGTGCTGGAGTTCTTCAGTGATGCGGGCCGCCAGCGACGCATGGAGGAGTCTGAATTACACCATGATCGCGCTCCGCTGGCGGGAGTTGTGCGGGAACTGGAGTCACAGCCGGTGATGGACCGGTTTTTGAATGTTGCAAAAGTGCGTCGCAACACACGATTTCGCCAGGCGATTGGCGTTGTGGTGCGAATCATTATGGAACGCAAAGGCTGGCAGAAAACAGGACGCAAGGGTTCGCTGGGTGTACGGGCAGCAGGCGCTTCGCGGACGCCCGCCCACAATACCGGCGGGCTGGCGTTTTGGTTTGTGCGTGCCGAGAGATATGAACTTCCTGATCGGGCGCCATTTCCTTCCGTGCGGGAGCGTTGTCAAAAACTTGAATCCGAAAAGGCCCGGCGAACTCGCAAAAGCAGTCGCAGCGGCCGTTCCGGATAATTCTGGCGGAGTGAAATCACCACCAACCAGGGCGGGTGTCGTGAAGCAGAGCAGATCCGGTCGAACATCGTGACCGTGTCGAATGGATGAATAACGTTGAACCGTGCGCAACTGGTGCAATTGATTGCGAGGAGAGATCGATGATGAACTATGAATAGCCTCAGCCTGTTCGCACTGTCTGCGGCGTGGACCGTCGCAGCTATTTTGGCGGTCCTGTTCCTGCTTTTCATGCTGGCCCTGGTTTACAGGTTTGGTTCACTTTGGCTTCAGGCCTATTTGACCGGTGCTGACGTAACGTTTCTTAGCCTGATCGGCATGAGTCTGCGTCGCGTTAATCCTGCCATGGTCGTGCAGGCGAAAGTGATGGGTTGTCAGGCAGGTCTGAATATCGATCGACAACACGGTATGAACACTGCAGCGCTGGAGGCGCACGCGTTGGCTGGCGGCGATGTGAGACGGGTTCTCAGCGCGATTATTGCGGCACGGCAAGCGGGCCTGGATCTGGATTTCGACCGGGCTGCGGCCATCGATCTGGCCGGGCGTGACGTGCTGGATGCGGTCGGCACCAGCGTGTCGCCCAAAGTGATCGACTGCCCCGAGAGACGCACGGGCGGCAAACAGGTACTCAGCGCGATTGCCCAGGACGGGGTGGAACTACGGGTACACGCCCGGGTCACAGTTCGAACCTGCCTGGACCAGCTTATTGGCGGAGCGACTGAGGATACCATCATTGCCCGCGTCGGTCAGGGGATCGTCAGTGCCATCGGCTCGGCGATAACCCATATGCAAGTGATGTCACAGCCGGATCAGATTTCCAAAAACGTACTCGACCGCGGGCTCGACGCGAGTTCGGCGTTTGAAATTGTCTCAATTGATATCGCCCAGATCGATGTTGGGGAAAACATCGGTGCAAGATTACAGTCAGAACAGGCGGAAGCAGATACACGAATGGCTCGAGCGGTCGCCGAGTCACGTCTGGCAGAGGCGATTGCCCTGCGTCAGGAAATGCTGGCGAAAGTCACTGCTCGCACAGCGGAACGCGTCTTGGCGGAAGCAATGGTTCCTGTCGAATTGGCGGAGGCCTTTCGACGAGGTCAGTTTGAGCCGGATAGCCCTCCGGAATCGGGCTATCCAAGAATTCGCCGACCCGCCTGACCGGGTTGAAACGAAAGCGAAGATGAGATGAGTTTGCTAGATTGGCTGAAGACACGATTTACGTCGCGGGGCAGAGTCGTGTCGATGTATCGGCAAGGAATTGAAAAGGCTAAAGTAAAGGATCGATCCGGGGCGATCGTAGCCTACACGGCCGTCATCGAGATGCCCGATGTTCCCCGTGATTTGCTGGCAATGTCCCTGTTCAACCGAGGACTGGTACTCGTTGCCGGCGGCGATTCCGACAAGGGGGGGCAGGATCTGGACGCTGTTTCCGCAATGGATGACGCGCCGGAACGTGTCCGGGAAATGGCTCGGCAGAAATTGATTCGAATGAAAAAACGAAATCCGGAAAAATCAGGGTAAAACCCCTATGATGAATTGAGCGCCGATCAGCGTGCCGGGTGCCCCGATATCGGCCATGACGAAAGAAGCGCTCGGCCGATTTAGTCTTCAGCCCCGCTAATACCCGGCTGGTCGAGCACAAATACCAAAAAAGAAATTTCAATGCCTAACAAGAAGCCAGAACCATTGTTTCCCGATCGCCCACAGCAAATTTGTTCCGTTTGCGGCAAAGTCAGTTACTCACGTTCAGGAACTCATCCGCAATGTTCGGTGAAGCAGGCGGACGACGAGCGAGTCCTCAAGCAGAAGAAGCAGGCCGATCAGACAAAGGACACGCCGGACAAAACAATTTCCCGCTGGCAGAAGCTCTGTCCAAAATGCAAAACCCGTTTGCACGTCCGCAAGAAAGTCTGCGACTGCGGCCACACTTTCGACATTTCCTGATTACTCCTGGCCGACGGCAGCCGTCTCGTCGGCCACGGGCTAGTCGTCGTCTTCCTTGCCTTCGAGATACTTCAGGACCTTTTCCGGCTCCATCCGTCGCTGAATAAAGTCCCTGTGTTCGTCCAGGTCCAGGCCGGCCTCCTCGTATCGTTTCAACAGCTCCACTGGAATCTGATGCTGGATAAAGTACTGATGCTCCTGCGGATCGAAGTCGCTATCCAGGTAGCTGGTCAGCACTTCGACCGGCACCTTATTTTTCAGAAACACTTCGTAGTCGTCGGTCAGCAGTTCGGCTCGCCGGTAACCGATAATCAAGCCAGGCACGACACGTGCTTGAATCAACGTCTCAAATTCGTTGATGTCCAGATCGGCCCTGGAATATGACACCAGCAAATTCACCGGCACGTGGTGCCTGATAAACCGCTCGTACTCGTCCGAGTCGTATCCGGCGGCAGTGTACGCAATCAACAATTCCGGCTCGACGCGAGCGTCAATGAACGACTCATGTTCGCCCAACTCCAGACCCGCCTTTTGGTAATCTGCCAACAACTGGGCAGGCACCCGCAAATTGATGTAACTAGCGAACTCGTCCGTTGAGAATCCCGCCCGCTCGTACTGCTGCAACAGGTTGGGTTCAACACGCCAGGTAATAAATCGATCAAATTCGACCAGATCATACCCGGCATCGTCATACTCCATCAGCAAATCGGCGGGCACTCGTTTGTTGATGAAGCCCGCGTGCTCTTCCGGGTCCAGACCGGCCTCGTTGTATTCGACAATTAATGCTCCCGGGACCCGCCATACAACGAACTTCAAGTGTTCCGGCACCGCCAGGTTTTTCTTCTGGTACTCGCGAATCAGATCCGCGCTGACACCATGAACCATCAACGCCGCCATGGTTTCCTTGTCAAACTCAAATTCCTGTAACTCTTGCAGATTGGCAACGATCGCTTCTTCGTCCTGCCATGACATGAACAGGCGAAACAGCAAGGCGTTTGGGGTATATTCGATGCCCTGGTCAATTAACCAGCTGCGGTATTCGTCGTCACCTTCAAAGTGGAAATCGCCCTCGCCATTGCGTCCGGAAAACGAGCCACTGAACACCAGCTGGCCGTATTTTCTGACGAGCCGAAAATCGGTCGACTCCCTCGTGAGGGGTGGCGTAAAGTCACTGGCCGCAAACCCGGAAGAGTAACTCCAGCTCAATTCGTTGTCTTCAGTGGACCGGGTGATGGTCAAGTCAACTTCATCACCGACCAATCGGCATTCCCAGCTGCCCTCGACTTCCTCGACCTCGTCCGCCGTGATTGAGATCATGCTTGTGAAATCGAAGTTGCCGTCGCCGACATAGAAACGCAGCCCGGAAAAACTGGTTTGTAGAGCCTCCAGTTCTTCCACCACCTGCTGGTAACGGTCGTCGTCGCGGATGTTGTCCAGATCTGGATCGCCCTGTAATTCCTCAAGGCTCAGGCGTTTTGCCAAACCAGTCTCGATCGCCTTGTCCAGGTAGTCGAATGCCTGGTCGGGCTCGTTCCTGAGCGAATGCACGCAGCCCATGTTGTAGTTGCCCAACGCAGCCTGTGTTTCGGTGTTAGCGGCTTTCAGGTGCCACGGGATCGCCTCTTCAAGGTTTCCTCGCATGTGCAAAGCGTATCCCAGATTAGCGAACACTTCGGCATTGTCAGGATCCAGCTCAAGCGCCTCGAGGCACAGGGCTTCGGCTCGCGCGTAGTTTTCGCAACTCGCCTGGTTCCTGGCCTGCGAAACCAGTTCCGACACCTCTTCCTGCTCCTCGATTCGGCCCACCAAAATCGCGAATCGTTCATCGTCCCGCAATGAATCGAGGTCTTCGTCAGACTTAATATGGCACTTGTCGACAAAGCCCAGTTCGATGGCCTGATTCAACGCTGCAAATGCCTTGTCCTTTTTGTCTTTCAAAGCCCATGCACAGCCGATGTTGTAGGCCGACAACGCTTCATGGATTCCGGACTGCGAAGAACGCTGGAATTTGGCGATTGCTTCTTCGTAGTTTCCGTCCTTCAGTAGTTGGAAACCGTCCTCGAAATCCCGATCATCCTGATGGTCATGCCAATCACTCAGGTCGCCATACAGAACGACGTAGCTCTGTTCGTTCGCTGATTCAGATTCCAGTTCGGATTCGACCTGTTCCACGGATGTATTGGAATCGCCCTCGGGGTCTTGCTGGTCGTCGCCGTCCTGGGGACTGGGCGGTACCATGCTCGCCACCTGGCCGTTGTCGTTGTTTGCATCGGGGCCGCCAAATACGCCCAAGCCATACAGGGCCAGCGCCGTGATCAGCAAGACGGGGACAACCGCAGCGTACGCCAGCCAGCGTTTTGATCCTGCAGAGGACGCCGCTACCGGAACTTTCGGAGGTCTGGAAATATCCGGCTGATGCAGCCAGGCCAAATGCCGCTCCAGCAGATCGTGCAACTCGCCCGCCGACTGAAAACGCTTGTCGGGATCTTTCCGCAACAACAACTCGATGACGTTGGAAAGTGTTTTGGAGATCTGGTTGTTGACCTGGCGAACTGGAGTCGGTTCGTCTTTTTGAATTCGGGACAGAACACCCAGCGGCGAATCGGACCGGAATGGCAGTCGACCGGTTGCCATGAAGTAGATCAGGCTTCCCAGACTGAACAAATCACTGCGCTGGTCCATGCGCTCGCCCCGTGCCTGTTCGGGCGACATGTAGTTAGGCGTGCCCGTCAACCAACCGGTTCGGGTCAACGATGCGTCGTCTTCTGCGCGAGCCAAGCCAAAATCGGTGATAATGACGCGATTCACGCCTTCCTCCACCAGGATGTTGGCCGGCTTGATATCGCGGTGCACCAAACCCTGGGCATGGGCCGGAGTCAGACCAGCGGCGATCTGCAACGCCACTCGTACGATTTCGATTTCCGGTAAAGGCCCTTGCTGGTCGATAAGTACTTGCAACGACGGACCAGAAATGTAAGGCATGACGATGTAGGGCGTCTTGCCTTCGTTGTTGACGTCGTGAACGGCAATCACGTTCGGATGCAAAACGCCGGCAGCCGCCCGGGCTTCCTGTGCGAAACGTTTTCGGGCCGTACCGTGACTGGCCAGATGGGGCGCCAGAATCTTGATCGCCAGGGGACGATTCAACTCGGAGTCGTGGGCCTTCAACACAACGCCCATGCCGCCGCGGCCAATTTCGCGCTCGATTTCGTACTTGCCGATTCGCCCCATCATTTCGGGATGCCTGGGCGTATCCAGCAACTCATCAATTGGGTACTGCCACACCGGTTCATCGGGCTCCGATTGACCGGACCGCGCCATTAAGACCGTTCTGGCCGGATCGGAATTTGGGTTCGCGATGGAATCCGAGATCTCGGCATCCTTCAGTAACACAGGTGCCTTTTCCCAAATCACCGACTGAGCCGTCAGGGCGTCCAGTTCCTGCCGACATTCCTCGCATTGATGCAAGTGCTGACCGATAGAGCGAGTCTTTTCAGAATCGCCTTCTCCGGCTATCAACTCCATCAAGTCGGTTCGACTGACATGTTGTGACTGGATCATCTATTTGTCTCCGTCGGTTCGGAATGATTCGTCGGTTTCGCCTAGCCGGTCCTGGATTAACCCGGACAGACGCGTCATGATTCGCGAGCGGGCTACGTAAACCG
>JBPCVB010000628.1:0-5753 GCA_051010855.1 Pirellulaceae bacterium
ATCGAGGAAGGTCACGGAATCCAGCGCATCTCCTGTGGCGTGGATGGACTCGAAAGTACCTGTCGCCAGGCGGAAACTGCCTTCCGTAATGAAGGCGCGATCGGCCGACAGGAACAAATGATTGGTACCACCAACCAGATCCAACGCCAGGTGATCCTGTCCTCCGCCGCCATCGACATTGATTTGTCCAACGAGTTCCGCATCAAATTCGTAATGCATGTCGCCAACAACAACCTCAATCCGCGAGGCGTCGTCCAGTTGACGGATCGAGATGTGGTCAGAGCCGCTATCGCCGTTGACTTCCAGCACCCCGTGATTAACGGCCACCTGATTGAGCAAACGCAGATCAAAATCCGCTTGCTGCCCGGTAACCTTGATGAAAAACCGGCTGCCTGCCTGGACGGTCGCATCTGCACGCATCACGTTGGCCACCTGGTTGCCACTGGAGACCAGATTCATACCCTCGTCATAGATTGCCAGTTGCAGACCGGCGTCGTTGACCGACCCACTGAGGATGCCTGAACGCGCGGCGGTCAGGCTGTACCACGAATCACCATTGACGGTTTGGTTGTCCAGTGCAAACGCTGAAACTGTTCCGAGGTCTTCCGCCGCAACGGACTCAACCAGTTCAAGACCGATTTGATAGTGACCCAGCCCGGCGCTGGTGGACAACGACATCGTATAGCTTTGTCCGGCGGTCACATCGAGCGTGATTTGATTGCCGTCGATGAAAACAGGCTGGCCGTTGATGTTGACCAGTGCATCAAGGTCGTGGGTTTGTTGTAGCGTCAGGGTCATTCGTCCCGACTGGCCGGCGATCATGGAGAACGCGTCGACGTCGGTCAATTTGCCGATGGTACCCGACAGCGATTCGCCTCCCTGAACGGTGCCCAGCGACGTGGCGTTGTTACCAGCCGTCCCGTGCAAGTCGTGCACGACCGCGTCGACGGCTGCTGCCAGATTGAGGCGATGGTAAACGCCGCCAGTTACGGAATCAAAAATCTGATCGGCCGTATTGCGAAAATGATCGTACAGCGCGTCCTGATCAATATTCGTGTGTCCCATGAACTGCATGGCTTCACGCAACACTGCACTGGCGCCGGCGGTATAGGGTGCTGCCATACTGGTGCCCGAGGCTCGCAGCCACGAATCATGTTGCGAGGCGCCGAGGACATGGTCCGGCACGGTACTCAGCATCGACTCGCCCGGAGCCACGATCACACGGTCATGACGCTGGCTGAAATCACTGATCTTCCCGTCGGCTCCGTGACTGGCGACAGGAACCACGTGGTCACTGACTGCCGGGTAAGCGAGCCCGGCTTCGTTGTAGCGGCTGAATGAGTTGCCGGCTGCGACGCTGATGAAGATGTTGTCGGCTTCCAGTTGCGCGAACTCGTCTTCCAGTGTGGCCCATCCCGGCAAGTAGCTGGAATTCCATTCCACTCCCAGCGAAAGATTGACGGCAGTGATGGGGTTGGCAAAGTCGTTCTTGTGATCGTGAACCCATTGCAGGGCCTGTTCGACCCACTCCAGGTTTCCGGTGCCATTGTCATCGAATACGCGCAGGCCGACCAGGTCGACGCCCGCAGCCACTCCCGGGTTTGCAGCATTGTCGCTACCTACGATGCCCGCGACATGGGTTCCGTGAAAACCTGCCGGGCCGTCATCGTAGGGGTTGGCGTCGCCTTCCGCGAAATCCCACCCACCGACGACACGATAGTCCTGGCCGAAACCGCCGCCCAGCGCATAGTGATCCCACGCAATGCCCGAATCGATGACAGCGATGGTTTGACCGGATCCATCAAAGCCGTAGTCGGAAAACACATAATCCGCGCCGGTTGACTGGTGAGCTTCGATGAGAGAAGTGAATTCGACTTGCTGGCCGGGATCGATCTCGCCTTGCAGCAAAAGATCTGCGGGCACGGAATCGACGCTAAAGACGATTCGCGTTTCGAGAGTTTCAAAGCCGGGTTTCCGGGCAAGGCCGGAACGATCTCGCGCCGTCATGGCGTCCTCACGCTCGGGGGTGAACCTGAATTCGCGGCAATGCGCGAACCTGCCACTAGTTGGCAGCGTTAAACGCCAGGTCCATTTGGCGTGGGGAGCTTTTACATTTGTGATAAGTCCTGAGTACTACGCAGTGACAGCAGCCAGGGGTTTTGGCCGGAGGGGGGGAATGGCCGAAATCCGTACGGTTTTTGCTGTCAGCAAGCCTCGAAACCATAGGTTTTGGAATGCCATCAAGTGCCGCAAATCGGCGTTTTGGCGGTACGCAACGACAGGCAATCACGTTCTGCGAAACCATGATGCGAAAATGCAACTTCATCGCGGCGTTGAAATCCGGATCCGGTGACTATACCGGTTGTAGGGACCGACGGTGACCGGCGCACCGTGGTCGACGAGGCTAATGTTGCGTCGTTTGGCGCGCCGAACTGAAAAGAGGGGCAGCGCCAAACAGCCCACACTGCAATCTCAATTCCGATCAGGTCGTTCCGACAGGGAAGTCTCGAGCGATGTCAAAAACCAGTTATCTCTCTTATTGCCGCCTCGCGTGGTTCTCGAACCCAGCTTGCGAGCGCAAGTTGTTCCGCCAGATGATGCGTCGCAAACCGCAGCGCGTACTGGAAATCGGCATTGGCCTCGGCGTGAGGACGCTGCGAATATTCGACGTTGCACGTCGCTATTGCGAAGACGGCCAGTTGCAGTACACCGGCATTGACCTGTTCGAAAGCCGGCCTGTGTCCGCCGCCATGCTGACACTCAAGGATGCCTACGCATTGTTTCGCCAACCCGGGACCAAAGTACGATTGATTCCCGGCGACGTACTGGCCGCGATGACACGCACAGCCAATACCCTGGCGGCCACCGACCTGATTGTCATTGATGCCGAGGTGGCAGATGCTGACTTGCAGGAAGCCTGGCGATATTTTCCGCGTATGATGACCGACAAAACACTGCTGCTGCGTCAGCGAAGCGGCGAACGTGGAAAATTCTTTGATACGCTGACCCTGACGGATATCAGGAAGCTGGCAGCTGCCAGCGATCCGGAACAGGTCAAGGCTGCCTGAGCGAGCCGGTATCGCACCCCACGGCACGCGCCACCTGCTTCATCGCATGCACAATTCGTCTACAATTTGACGAAACTGCAGGCCGATGGCCTTTGAGAGCGGGCAAGCGATGAGATTTGCGGGATTGATTCTGATCACTTTGGCGACGGTGATGTTGACCGGCTGTCGCGCGGAGCCCATTGACGTTGCCGACCTGAATCAGGTGCTCAATGAGTTGGCGGCCTCGCTGGCGCAACTCGACGCGCACGCGGCCGATCAGCAGAGTCAAAAACTGGTTGGCATTACAGCTGACGAGGAAAACACCGTTGACCGGCAGGCTTTTCTGGATGCCTTCGCGAATAATCTGAATCGCATCGAGTTGATTTCGCAGCCGTTCGGTGTGGTCATGGTCGATTCCGGCGATCTGTTCGGATTTGGTGATCTCAATTCGGACAACCGTCGTGACCAGGGCGAAGTGACGTTTTTTCGCGTGCAACTGGATGAAGACAACGACCGGCTAATCGCCTCTGATGGAGAGGGGCACTTTCGAGACCATGACTACGATGCCAAACGCATGCGACACTACACGTTTCAATTGATTGGCACCATGCTTGGGCGCAAGCGGGCATATTACGTAGGACACGCCGCTCCCCTGCGTCCTGAATTTGGACCACTCGAAATGAGTCCCAAGGACTACTATCCGGACGCAGTGATCAAGGCGCGTCGACGCAAGGGTTCATGATCGCCCGGGTTTTACTTTTTTCTGTCAGGTCGGCGAGAGCCGCCGAACCCGCCCCGACGCTGGCCAAATGCTCTACCACCGCCCATTCGGGATGAACCGGGGTTATTCCACGCTTCGGGTAATTCCGCGGGAGTAATTGTCATGGTGGAATACTGTCGAATCGTTGTGGGAATATACATGTGCGCAAAGTATCGTCCGGGCACCGGGTCGTCCTGGGGTTGTTCCGCAGCGCCACCCTTCCAAACCAACTCTTCGTCTTCGTCGTACAACGCGATTTGAAAGAAGTGGGAATCGCTTGTCCGGAAACCCGGCATTTTCAGATCGGATTTCCAGCCCCGTCGACCGTCCTCATCCTCGAACGCTTTCCCCGAACCGGCCCACACTCGAATCGTCTTGTCCGCCCGGCTGGTTACGTTGTACCCGGATTCCTCAAGTTTTTGTCGAACGGATTGCTCGATCTGATCGCGCACCCGGTTGTCGTACCGCTCAAAGAAGAACTCCACTTTGACCGAATCGCCAGACCTCATCACTACCAGGTCGTCGGGATCCTGGTCGCGCAGCCGGTCAGCAATTTCTGGCGGTGGCACGGTTAAAGGATGCAATCGCTTGCTCGCGTCCGGATTCCAGCTCCACAACCGTCCTTGATGATCGGCAAAATAACTGCCTCCCATGCCACGTGCAAAATTCCAGACTGGTATGCCCAGCCGCGTATCGATTACTTCGCAGTAGTTCATCGACTGCGCGACCACATACTGGTTGTCGATCCATTCCAGCATGGGATCAGTAATAAGGTTGCCGACATGCATCTCGTCAAGCACGTCACCGGTGGCAAAGTCCCAGACGCGAAGCAGGTTAAAACCAACCCCGGCAAATTTTGTTCCATCGGGACTGATGGCCAGAGCCTTGATACCGTTGGGTTCAGCTTGCTGTTTCGCCACCACGGCACCCTCGTGGAGGTCAACGACAAACAGTTCGCCACGAGCCCATCCAACCAGATATTTTCCGTTGGCAGAAATGCCTGGCAGAATGTTCCCGCTGTTGCTGTCCAGCCACCACAGCAACTTGGCATAGTCATAGTCCCAAACCGCGATCGTACCGACACTGTTCCAGGTGACCATGCGTTCGTCGTCTGCAAATCGTGCAAATTTGACGACAGTCTTTCGTTGGGGGTGTGGGTTGAATTTGATTTTCTCACGCACTTGTCCGTTGCGGATCTCAAAGATCCTGGGATGGCCATTGAGGTGGCCCCATCCGGTTGTTCCGGTCATCATGCGCAAGCCATCAGGCGTAACATCGTGAACACCATCCCCCTCGCTTCTGAATTTGGAGGTTCCGAGAATCTCACCGGTCACAAGATCCAGTAGCATTAACCTTGAGTGTTCCATATCAAAATCGTCCAGGTCGAATCGTTCTCGCGGGTCGATCATGAACGAGATGATTGCATGTTTGCCGTCGGGGGTTGCCACCGCACCTCCACCAGCCTTGATCGTTTCCGAGTCGGTTATTTCGATCGGATCATTGGTCAGCTGCAGGGAATTTGGAGCGCGAACGTCAGGGGTCAGGCTCCAGGTCGCCGAGCGTGGCATACGGATTTCAACAGCATCACCTGTTTGTATCTGGACCTCGCCGAATTCGTCTGTTTCGGGTTTCCTGGCCGGTGGCAGCGTGCGGCGGCGGGTGCCCGGAGCTGCCTCGTCATCCTTCGCGGGTTGACGGAGTGCCAAATATTCCTGATCCGCCCGACTCAATTTGTCGATGTCGACTGAAATCGTGCGGCCGTCTGTGGTTCTTAGTTCCACATTGTCACCGTCAACCTTGATTAACGTCGCTTCAGTGCGGTGTTGGCCGGATGAGTCCACCCAGGTTCGAGTTTCTTCCTGAGCGAATCCGGTGGTAGCAAGCGTGGCCAGCAGGGCCAGGGCGAGCATGGCGTTGGTTGGCAAGAAACGATGCCGTTTCATAGC
>JBPCVB010000629.1:0-5478 GCA_051010855.1 Pirellulaceae bacterium
GTCCAGCATGGCGGGATTTCCGCACAGCATAACGGCACTGTTATCAGCCTTCATTTCGCAGCCCGCGGCGGATTCCAGCGATCCATCCCGAACCAGAGCGGGAATTCGACCACGCAACACGCCTTCCGCATCGTCGCGGGTCAGCGTTGGGATATAGGCGAGCTGATCCGGGTGTTGTTGGATCATCTCAAGCAGTTCGTCACTGTAAGCGAGATCCGGCGCCATCCGGGCTCCATGAATGACTACGATTTTTTGGTACTCCTGCCAGGGCTCGGCGGTCCGCAACATGGCAATGTAGGGCGCCAATCCGGTTCCCGTGGCAATCAGCCACAGCACCTCGGTGCGGGGTGTCTTCTTTAAGGTAAAACTGCCGGCCGCCCTCTGGCTGACGTCCAGGTCATCGCCGGCCTGACGTTCCCATAACCATGGTGTTAATTCACCGTCATCGACCCGCACGATGAAGAACTCAATTTCCTCGCCCCATGGTGAAGCCACGGAATAGGGGCGATGGATATGGTCGGCACCGTTCTGGTAGCCAATCTGCAGAAACTGCCCGGGCACGAATTCGTTGACCCCTTCCGCCCGAACCCGGATCGTAAACAGACCGTCGGCCCAAACCTTGCGTTCCGTTATGATTCCCGGGCACCACGTCAATGCCATGATCAATTCCCTGAAGCGATGGATGTGGAGCTCTGTTACTGATCGTTGTCGGATTGGGAATCGTCGCCGGTTTTGGACGCGTCAGTTTCGGTCTGGCCCTCGTCCTGACCGGCACCGGCGGTAGCCAGTTCCGCATCGACTTTCTTTAGCAAGTCCCGGGCGGCATTGCGAAACATGAAATATTCGCGATGTGCGATGGCAGCTTCCAGCAATTGTTTGGCCGCTTGATAGTCGCCCCGCTGCTCGAGGTAACTGGATACAAAATAGCCTGCAGCCGGATCGATATTTTGCGTTGCAATCACTTGCTGAAACGCCGCTTCGGCTTCCACTTGCTTACCCGTTCGATAATAGATCCAGCCCATGGTTGCCATTGCCGTTGGACTGCGTGGATACATCCGCTGGTTCATCACAGCCAGTTCCAGCGCACGGCTTTTGCTGGAATCATCATTACTTTCAATCAGGCTCAGAGCCAGCATGTTGGTCGCATCGGCATCACTGGGTCGCTCGGACAGGATTTCCTGAAAGTGCATCGCGGCCAACTCATAGGAACGTCGTGCGAATGCGACCTGTCCACGAAGATAATTGACTATGTAGGAGTTGGCGCCATGTTCTTCTGACTTGGCAATCGCTTCAAGAGCCTGGGGCAATTGTTCGTGTTGCAACAACCAGCGGCCATAATCCAGTTGCACAGACGCGTTGGCGGGGTAGGCCTCGGCCGCGGCGACGATCCATTTTTCCGATGCCTCGTGATCCTTCATGCGTAAATACCATTCCGCCACAATGACTTCGGGGACGCGAATTTCCTCATTGCGTTGCCTCGCGTCGTTGAGGTGGTTAATACTGGCGTCGGTATTGCCAAGATCGAATTCCACTTGCGCCAGACGGACCAATACGCGATCATTTTCGGGCGACAGGACCCTGAGTTCATCCAGGTACTGGCTTGCCTTGTCGAGTTCCTGTCGGGCGATCGCCACGTCGGTTAGCCCGTTTAGATACTCCATGCGGAACAGTTTGGCTTCCTCTTCCGTCCAGTTTCCCGCCTGGACTATCCGGTCGACTTTTTCCAGCATGGCTTCGGCATCGGCAATCCGTTTGTCTGTGATGGCCAGGCGGGCGAAGCCGTTGAAGGCTGTTGGGTGGTCAGGGAATTCCGCTGCGGTTTTTTCCAGCCATTGCCGGCCCTGGTCCGCGTTGCGTGCAGTGAACAACATGCCGGCAATCAGTACCGGGGCAGGAGGCAGATCCTTGCGCGACTCGCGTAATTGTTCCAGATCGGACACGACCTCATCAACCGAACCGGTCAGCAATTTGCGAGCCACTCCCCGTAATGGTTCTTCCAGTTCGCTTCCCATGACCTCAAACGGGATCATTTGATTCATGCCCGCCAGCAATGTAGAGGACGGTTCGAGACTGGTGGATTCGAATTCCCTCAAAGTCGTGTCTTCCTGATCGGCATTCAGGTTGCCCAAGGGCCGGTTCGAGGACGGGGACAGTGCCTGCAATGCGCAGATCGATGTCGTGGTGAATGCCGTCCACAAGATGGCACAGGCAAACATCACGAGGCTGACTTGGGTTGGCTTGTTCATAAAACTCTCGAGAAACCGTTAACAAGACTGAATGAAGACCTTGCGGCCCGGCGTCGGCCAATTATCGAATCATTTTCGATTGTATCGGGCGGACGTGAATGCTTTGAGTACCGGCAAGCAAATTTCGAAGACAATCCGGGAAAATTCGGGTCTTTGCATTTGTCGCCAAACTTCGCTTGCGGTTTCACGAAATGGCAATCAGGCTTCGCCACTTAAATCAACTGGTTGCTGGTATACAATAAGAGACGGTCCCCCGAGACCTTGCCAAAACCTCGCCCTGCTTTCCATTCCCCGTGTTTGCACGATGGCTCTGCAAAAACTAGGTCCCTTTGAATTGCTAAAAGTACTGGGGCGAGGCGGTATGGGAACGGTCTACGAAGCCCGCGAGGATGGCACAACCAGCACGGTGGCCGTCAAGGCGTTGTCTCCCGCCTATTCTTTCGACACCCATTTTCGCAATCGATTCGAGGGTGAAATCGATGCGCTGATGAAACTGGATCACGAGAATATTGTGCGGCTGTTGAGCTATGGCCAGGACGAAGGCGTCTTGTTCTTCGCGATGGAACTGGTCAACGGCAACAGTTTGTTCGAAGAACAAAAACAGGGTCAGGTATTTCATTGGCGTGAAATCATCGATATCGGGATTCAGGTTTGCGCCGGGCTGCGGCATGCCCATGACCGAGGCATCATTCATCGAGACCTCAAGCCTGGCAATCTGATGGTCGACCAGGATCGTCACGTCAAGATTACTGATTTTGGCATCGCCAAGACGTACGGCAGTTCGTCGCTGACAAGTGAAGGCAACGTACTGGGGACGATGGATTACATGGCACCCGAGCAGGCTCGGGGGCAGGTCGCCACCGTTCGCAGCGACCTGTTTGCGCTAGGGGCCGTTATGTACTCGTTGTTGGCTGGACGGCCACCGTTTCTGCAAAATACCGTTGAGAAAACTTTTGAATCATTATTGTCTACCGAGCCACCAGATCGACTGGATAAAGTCGCGCTGGATATTCCCGGTCCGCTGGCCAAATTGATTCACCGGCTTTTGGAAAAAGACCCGGAACGACGCATCGCTACGGCTTTGGCCACTGGACGGCAACTTGAGCACGTGCTGGAGGCGGTCAAAAACACACCGAAAATGGAGACGCAAGTAGTTCCGGCAGAGGAAGAAGTGAAGGAGGATGGCAGCACTTTCGTTGTCACCAACAGTACTACGGGCCATCGCGGACAGGGGGATACTTCAGCCCGCCAAGGTTCAAGGTTTCATGCAACGGCCGTCTCACGCGAATCCGATCCGGAATCTCAAACCGATACCGGCACCCACGCCAAAGGCGAAGAGGTTCCGGCACGCAGACCCGACTATTTCAATGAAGTAACGCCTCAGCAACGTTACAGGAAACGAGACGAGGCAGAAAAGGATGACTCTTCGAACCCATGGCCGCTGTTAGTTGCATTGCTGGCCGTCATTGGTGTCTCGGCGGCAGGTGTTTGGTACACAGTCATTCGTGCGCCAGCCGCTGATGAGTTGCTGGCGGAAATCAGGGTCCGCGAACACAATCCGGTACGAGTGCAGGATCAAATCAACCGATTTCTTGAGTTGTATCCCGAGCACGAGGAAGCAAGCTATGTTCGCGAGGCGCGGGATTTTGTCGAGGTGCTTCAATACCGGAATACATTGCGATTACGGCAAAATTCCACGCGCAACCCTCTATCGTTCATCGAACGTGAATTCCTGAAAATCGCTGAAATGAAGCCGGATGACGCTCCACTTGCCAGATTCAAGATGGAGGCCTTTTTGAGCATGTGCGACGCGCAGGACACCCTGTCTGACGACGAGACCCGAGCCTGGGAAATGGGGCAATTGCTCGATATTCGTATCCAGCGCGAAGCCAAGTCGCAGATGGAACAGGGACATCGATTGATCGAGGGACAACTCCGGGAAGCAAGGAATTCCAGCCCCGGATATGCCATCGGAGTTTATCAGTCAATTATCGAAGTCTGGGGCGAATATCCATGGGCAGCCGAATGGGTCGAGATCGCGCGGGAGGAAGAACAAAAATGCAGGGCCGAACTCGAATCATCCACCCCGGGCACGAAGGAATAAGCTGGATGCGCTGTCTCACCATGTGTTTGGCCCTGGCCTTGTGTCTCGCGCCATCTGCTGTGACCGGCCAGCAGCCAGGGCAATCGATCGACAAAACGCCTCCACCGGAATCACCAGCCATCGCAGTGGCCAGTGATGAGGCCGTGCGCGCCATGCAAGTGTTCGTACTTCCAGACGGTGTTGAGGCTCAGCTGTTTGCAGCCGAACCCGATGTCGCCAACCCCGTGGCGATTGATGTCGATGCTCATGGCCTTGTGTGGGTATGTGAGTCGTTTCGGCAGGAAAGGGGTATCGAAGACAATCGCAATCATCCGGAATGGCTAAACGACGATCTGGCCGCTCAAACAGTCGCGGATCGACTTGCCTACATCCGGCGCCATTTGGGCGATGCGGCGATTGATTACACAAAACAGGACGACCGAATTCGAGTGCTGCAGGATTCCGATAACGACGGCCGGGCCGACCGATCGACCGTATTTGCAGATCGATTTAACGCCATTGAGGAAGGCACCGGTGCAGGGATCCTCCGTGTAGGAAGCGATGTCTATTTCACGTGCATTCCACGTTTGTGGAAGCTGCGGGATAACGACGGAGATCTGATTGCGGACGAACGGCTGGTGCTTCACGACGGGTATGGCGTTCGATTTGCGTTTCGCGGTCACGACCTGCATGGGCTAATCGTGGGGCCGGATGGCCGTTTGTATTTTTCCATTGGAGATCGTGGCTATCACGTCAGCGATCAGATTTCCGATCCGGCTTCGGGCGCCGTATTTCGTTGTGAACTGGATGGATCAGGGCTGGAAGTTATCGCGAGAGGACTGAGAAATCCCCAGGAACTCGTGTTTGACGATCACGGGAACCTTTTTACGGGCGACAACAACTCGGATAGCGGCGATCGGGCCCGCATGGTGTACGTTGTCGAAGGCGGCGACTCGGGCTGGCGAATGGAATATCAGTACTTGCCGGATCGAGGTCCCTTTAATCGTGAAGAAATCTGGCATCCCTACGATCCGGTATCGACGCCTGCCTTTATCGTGCCGCCCATCGATAACTTTGCCAACGGCCCGTCAGGCTTCGCACTTTATCCCGGCACGGGTTTTTCTGATCACATGCAGGGTAGATTCCTGC
>JBPCVB010000630.1:0-10334 GCA_051010855.1 Pirellulaceae bacterium
TGCTGCCTGGACCGCGTGCTAATCACGATGACGGTCGTGGATGCGGGCAAATGCGTGGCGATTTCACCCAGACCCGCCATAATACCGGTCTCGCTCGACGGCCCCACAGTGGCCAGCAACTTCATGATCTCGCCATTTGCGTGTCTCGAAACCCGGCCGGTTTTGACCAGTTGCTGGTCGCCAAAGACCCCCACCGCCTCCATGGGCTGGGCAGCCGGCATGGCGTTCAGAATGGTGGCCAGCATGCTGACGGCTTCCTCGACCAGTTCTTCCATACTTTCGACATGAAACAGGTCCAGAGTCACAGCGAACTGTCGATCGGTACGTTGATCGAATTGCTTTACATGGATTTCATTGCGTTTGGCAGAACTGCGCCAGTGGACCAGCCGTTTGTTGTCACCTGATTGCCAGGGGCGGATCGCATAAATCTCCTCGTCGGCGGTGCCTCGTCGGCGCTGGTGTGATTCCTCGCCCTCGAACCACGACCGCGTCATTCGATGCCAGGATTGGGTCAACCGGCCCAATGCCGGTGCCACTGTCAGATACTCGGGTTCGGACAACTTGGCTTTCGTGCGGATCAAACCGACGGGAAAGGCGGAGCTGGCGGTAGCCGGTCCCAGCCGATAGACGCCACGGTGTGGCAACAGACAACGATAACTGCCCTGCGCGACGCCACCTGGTGCGACCGGGGGAATCACCAGCACCACGTCTTCGGTGTCCCGTCCTGCCGCTTCGCCGCGCAGGCGGTCAGTAATGCGAATGCCCCAACTGGAGATAGCACGCCGGTCATTGTGTACTTCCCAAAAGATCACCAGCGGTTTGCCGGCGTAAACGGTATCGGGGAATACTCGCTGGAATCGCAGTCGCTCCATCATCTTGGCCGAGATGCGCCAGTTGAAAAAGAATGGCGCGATCATTAAACCAGACAGCAGCACCAACAAATTAATTTGCCGCATGATCGACCCCAGCACGATGAAGGCAAGGATGGCCAGAAAGGACAATCCTTCATACGTGATTCGGGTATGTCGACGCGGGTAACTCATGGTTGCAGGCGAGCGGTCAGGGTGCCGGAACCGTATCGATAATCTGCCGAATCACCGATTCTGCAGCCGATCGGTCGCCGCCGGGCACGACCGATTGCAACATGACGCGATGAGCCAGCACCTGCATGCACAATTGCTTGGCGTCATCCGGCACAACGTAATCGCGCCCGTCGATCAGAGCGGCGGCCTGGGCTGCCCGGTTCCACAGCAGCGCACCTCGGGTACTGACTCCAACAGCGAGTTCGCTGGACTCACGCGTAGCGTGCACGACATCCAGCATGTATTGCGAGATCGAGGGTTCGACCTTCACATTGCGCACGGCCGTTTGCATTTGCTCGATCATCGCACGATCGACGACCGCGGTCAGGTTTTCCACCGGCTCGCCTACACGATGACTGTTAAGGATTTCCTGCTCGTACTCGCGATCGGGGTAGCCCATTGAGACGCGTAACAGAAAACGGTCCAGCTGGCTTTCGGGCAGCACATAGGTGCCCTCGAATTCGAATGGATTTTGTGTGGCAATCACCATAAAAGGCCGTGGCAGCGCATGGGTGGTCCCGTCCACGCTGACCTGTCCATCACTCATGGCTTCCAGCAACGCGCTCTGGGTTCTGGGTGGAGCCCGATTGATCTCGTCAGCCAGCACAAAATTGCTGAAGATCGGGCCGGGGTGAAACACGAATTCCTGCGTCTGCGAGTTGAACACGCTGCTGCCGACGATGTCGCTGGGCAGCAGGTCAGGCGTAAATTGCAGTCGACAAAAGTCACCATCGACACTGCGGGACAGGGCCTTGCCCATCAATGTCTTGCCAACTCCCGGAACGTCCTCCAGCAGCACGTGCTCGCCGGATAACAGGGCAACCATACATTGCCGTGCAACATCCTGTTTGCCCAGGACAACCGCAGAGATATTGGTTTCCAGCTTGGTAATCAGAGCAAAAAGGTCAGGAGCCTGAATCTGGTTCACGCAAAAACTTTCCATGAGGCCAACAGATTGGCAATGCTGCGCGAGCCTGTGCGGCAGCACCACTTACCACCAATCGTACCTGTTTTGGCTATGATTGTCTGCCTTTTCAGCAGCCGGCAGGCAGTCGGCCACGAAAAAAACCCTGCCGCAAGCGACAGGGTTGTGAAGCTGCTTTCAGAAGTTGCCAGCGCGGCCTAGCCGCGGAATTGACCTGCCATATCGACAACGTAACTGACCCTCGGTTGGGCGTCGCCGGTCTTCCACGGGGACTCACCGACTCCGCCATAGTTGCTCAATTCGCGCAGCAGCAACAGGGTACCTGCCAGCAAGCAGATAAACGAGATGATCAACATCACTGTATAGACGTTAAACGACTGCTTGCGGGGGGCCGCTCCGCGAAATGACGTGGGCGCAATTGGCTCATCGACAGGTGCAGTTGCTTCAAAGGTTGGTTCTGACATCGGGTCTTTTCCTATTTCAACTCGCTCGTTTCCGCTTACTGGTCACGAACCCATTTGGTCGTAACGTTATCGCCGACCTGGACCTGAATACTGCTCAGTCCGGGAACCATGCGGGCAGCAGCCCGGTTGTTTTCGGCGCGGAATACCCGGGCGGTACCGACGTAACGACCGTCGCGGTGAATATCTACCGAGTGGCCCTTCAACAATCCGTCATCCAGTCCGAGGTTGAGCGAGATGTTTTCTTCCATCACGTAGGTCACCAGACCATCCAGTTCGGGAGAAATATGGCTGGTCAGGTCGGTCAACGCCAATCCGTTGGCGGTCATCACCTTGCGGGCCAGCGTGGTTTCGGCTTGTAAGTCAGCTTTCATGGCCTCAAGTTCACGCTTGCGACCTTCCAGTTCAAAAATCTGGGTGGTCATGGCCACGACCTTCTCACGTTGCTGTGCCAGGTCCACGGTGGCGGTTCTTAGCTGTTCCTGCAAACTGGTAATCAGTCCGTCCTGCTGGGCCAGTCGCTCTTCCGCTTCGTTGGCCTGGATCATGTTCTGGGAGGCCTTGACCCGCTGGGCTGCCAAATCGGCGTTGGCATCATCGCGGTCATCCTTGGCAAGGGTCAATTGGGATTCCAGCTGCTGCAGCCGCAACATACGGGCAACCTTTTCGGTTTCGATGATCAGGTCTTTCTCCTGGGTTTGTTCCAGGATCACCTGTTTTTCGCGGGCGGTCGATTCCACGAGCGCCTTGTTATCCATCGCCATCTGTTTCCAGTTCTGATGCGACGCATTGACCATGACTCCTACCATCAAGAAGCCAACGCTCAACAACAGAATCAGAATCGTGATGATTTTGCCCACAAGATTCATCGCGGAATCCTCAGTTAGAGTGTCTCAATAATTGATCGGTTTATTCTACGCAGTTGGCGACGCGTGGACCGTAATCGGGAAAGCGGGAATCCATGTCAGAAGCACATGCACCCGAGCCCCCCAGACTCCGTAACTTGCCGTAGTGAATTAGTATACTTGGGCGTTTTTGAAAGTGTCAACGAAAACGCCTTGAATCAACGGTCTCGGCCACACCTTGCACCAACGCCTGGTGGATAAGAACTGGGACCAAAAACGCCGGTTTTTGTCGGGTTTTGCGATTGTTACGCCCGTGCATCGTTCCTGGTTGGCATGTCGCCCCGGCAGAGTCTTACTGACCGTTACGACCCGCAATTCCGGTAAACGGTTTCCGCAAGCGCGCAGCGCAACCGATTGCCTCTATATCGACCGGCCAACACGGTGAATCCTCAGGCCGCGACAAACTGACTGTTCTGTCGATTTTGCTGACCCACAAAACGCCCACCATGTCCCGCAAACCAACTCGTTCCGGACCGCCTCCAGATCATACGCGTCCCGTCTGTTGGGAAGACGACTTCAGCGTTAATACTCTCGACGAATCCGGATTCTCGCTGCGTCCGCCAATAAATTCATGGGACGATTCCCATTTTCAAAATCGGCCCAATCTGATTCCGAATGAATTGCTGGACGGTCGTTCATTCCGCGACTTCGTGGAACGCGATCACTGGCCGATTCCCGGTGACGAAGATCGGGAGGGTTATTGTGCCGGGTTCGACGCCAGTTACTGGATGCAGGGCCTGGCCGACTTCCTGAAGGTCATGCGGGCTGCACGAACGCTGGATATCGATGCCAGATCCGTCCTGGACTTTGGTTGTGCCTCGGGTCGCGTCGTCAGACACTTTTGCCTGCAGTCCGATATTCCCGAAGTCTGGGGCAGCGATATTAACCGACGACATATTCGCTGGTTATGCCAATTCATGCCGCCAAGGCTTAAACCACTGTTCAATTCCAGTATGCCTTCGTTGGCCTTGCCTGACGAATCCATGGACATCATCAGTGCGTTCTCTGTGTTCACGCACATCGACACATTCGAGACAAGCTGGCTGGCTGAATTGAGGCGAGTATTGAGACCCGGCGGTTTGTGCTACTTGACCGTGCACAATGAGGACACCTGGTTTGCCATGCGGGAACTGGATGATTCCAATCGGCTGATCAAGTCCATGTTAAATACCGGTCGTTTCAGCATGGACCAGTTACAGCATTCCATGCCGGCCGATCGGCTCGTATATCGATTTAGCCAGACGGGTCCCTATCGCAGCCAGGTCTTTCACAGCAACGACTATTTGCAGCGTGTCTGGGGTCGATATTTTGACATCCAGGAAATCGTGCCTCGCTATCACAGTCGACAATCGGTTGTCCTGATGACCAAACCGCAAATCGAACGATCACGGCTGCGTCACGCGGCCTAGGACAACAGGATCATCAGGCTCTCAGGCAAACAGGTCCACCTGCTCGAATTTGCCGCCCAGAATCGGCTGGCTGTCGATGCCCAGCCAGCTTTCCAGAACCGTGGCGTACACGCGACGGTAATCCGTCGTGAATTTCAGGTCACCCTGATCGAGATCTGTCAGACTCGGGTGGTCATTCAGTGCGCCGGCCTTGACCTTGTTGCCTGCCACAAACAGCGGCGCAGCAGTACCATGATCGGTGCCGCGACTGGCGTTTTCCCGGACGCGTCGACCGAATTCGGAAAATGTCATGACCGCGGTGCGGTCACCATGCCCCTTGTCATTGAGGTCCCGCATGAATGCGGCAGTGGCATCGCCCAATTCCTGCAACAAACCGGCGTGCGCTTCCAGCTGGTTGGAATGCGTGTCAAACCCCTCATGGGTCACGTAATAAATCCGCGTCTGCAAACCGGACTCAATCAATTGGGAAACGGCTTGCAGTTTTCCGCCCAGGCGGGTTGCCGGGTAGTTACTGTTGTTGCCACGGTTGTCAATGACGTTTTCAATCCGTTGACTGGTCCGCAGGGCGACTGAAGCGCTGTCGTGAATGAAACCCAACAGCTGGTTGTCGCGATTGCGCGGGCGATCAATGTCCTGCAGAATGGATTGCGACAAACGACGATCGCCACCGGTCCGCAAACGGAACTGGTCCAGGCTGGTGATTGACGCGACTGGCTTTTCGCGTGTGGCCAGGGCCAGCGGTTGACGCCCTTCTCCATAGTGAATCGCCGGCAATTCCCCGGCCAGGTGCTGACCATCCACACATCGGCCCAGCCAACCCAGCCTTATTTGCTCTTCCACACGATGGGCTGTGTGCCACAAGTCCATCGATTCAAAATGCGAGCGGTTGGGGTTGGGATAACCGACTCCCTGCACAATGGACAACTGCCCCGCATCCAGCATTTCTGCAAATCCGTTGAGCGCGGGATGCAAACCAATGTGATCATCGATGCGTGAAACCTGACCACGCCCGATGGCCAGTGTAAACCGGTTCTTGTAGTACTCATCATCGCCAAACGGGATCACGGTATTCAGGCCGTCATTGCCGCCGGACAACTGAATCACAACCAGGATTTTCTCCCCCGGTTCCAGTGCCGCTCGAGCCGAGGCTCCCAGCAATACCTGGGGCACCCCTGTCGACAGGCTGACCAGCGCCGTACCGCCAAATGCCGCCTGAATAAACTGTCGTCGATTCGTCATGGCTTCGTTCCTGTAGAAAAGTTGTGTTTCGATTCTTCAATCAGGCCAATTGAAATTCGGGCGTCGCGCCAATTGCCGTGATAACGTTGATGACGCGTTCGTTGATGTCGGTGCCGCGATCGGAGGCCAGTTCGATTAATTGCGCAATCGTTTCGTCAGGTAGTGCGACTGCCAGTTGCGCGTCGATGATTTGACCGACCCAGCGTTCCGGCTTGCTGGACTCGGTAACCTTTAGTGATTCCGCCACGGAACCAGCTGCAAACGTTGTGTCATCACTGCTCACCATGTCGCGAACGAGATTCGCGCGGCCGAAATAGGTTGAGGCATTGATCCATTGCCGCCCGCCTTCCCAGCCCTTGACGTTGGGCGGGTACATCGGCAGATGTCCCAGGGTTAACAAGCGGCCGCGCAATTCCGTCATACTCAGCGACGCATCCAGGAACCGCAGCATACCGATGGCCATTTCCACAGGGCTGCGTACCTTGCCACCAACCGCCTGGTCCGAATAGAAGAAATTGCTTTCGAGGATGGTGCGAATGGCGGCGCCCATATCGAAGTCGGTTTCTCGCAGCTGTTCCGCAATGGGCCCAATCAACTCATCATCCAGCTGAACATCATCGATGACAAAAAAACGAATCAGCTTGCGAGCCAGAAACCTGGGTGCAGCCGGTTGATCAAGCACAATTCGGACGGCTTGTTCACCGGAAAAGTTGCCACTCTGCCCCAGAAACGACTTCTCTCCACGGTCGTGCTGATACCTGTTAAAGCGGAAGCTGCCCCGGTACACCTGCCAGCCGGTAAAGCAGCGGGCGATCTCCTTAATGTCTTCTTCGGAATAATTCCCCGGGCCCAGACAGAACAACTCCATCAATTCGCGAGCATAGTTCTCATTGGGTCGCGTCTTGCGATTGTCCTCTGAGTCGAGGTAAATCAGCATGGCGACATCCCTGGAAATCCCCTGTACCATCGGTTCAAACTGGCCCAGAGCATGTTCTCGTAGCATCCGGTTCTGAGCCAGCATGGCCCGCGCGTTTTGCACCTTTTCGGCTCCGGTTGCAAAATGCCCGTGCCAGAACAGTGTGGCTTTCTCCAGTAACTGGCAGGGCGTTTGACGCATACGCAACAGCCACCACGACGCCAGCTGTTGGGGGTCCTGCGAACTGGCCAGTACCTGTTCAATCGGTTTCATCTCTTCGTCAAAGACCTGTTCACTTGAGCGATCAAATAGCGCATCAAGCGTGTCCTGAAACCCGAGTTCGACGAATCGGTCAAGCTGATCCGTTGTGGCACCAAATGCGGCGCGACGCACCAGATGGGCCGCCATGCGGTGATTCCATGGGTGGTCGTCGGTCGGTTCCCATTTGGCCCATGATTCCCGGGCGTTGGACAAAACATTGCGACTGATCATTGAATTCCCCTTTGTCTGCCCGTACCAGGTAGGTGGCGGACTAGTTCGACGCCTGGAACCTGACTTGAATGTCCAGCACCATGTGCTCCGGCTCGACGCGGAAGTCCAACCGGGCGTCGTCCAGATAGTCGATCAAGCCGAGGATTAGGTCGACTTCGGTGGCCGCCTGCTGTCGGGACAGGCCACGATCCACCATCGACTGTGCCACCAGCGCATCGCGGTTGACCTGCAACTGGTGTTTGATGGCAGCCGCGTTCATGGTCATCAGCGTATTGGATTCGGAAGCGTGAGTGTCATCAACAAGCTGTTTGGATGCTTCAGCCAGTTCGCGAGCGAATTCGGTGGTGCTGGAGATGATCATGTAATCATCCTGAAAGGCGATAGCGGGCGAGAAGTTGTACAACATCAGCCCTTTCATCGAATCATCTTCCAGCATGTATTCGCCGCCGGTCACCTGAATTCCGTTCTCCTTCGTGGTCATGATTTCAAACAAAGGTCGTCCCTGCTGACCCGAATCGATGTTCAAAAACCCGATCAGGCTTTGGAATGAAACGCGAAAGCGACGAGCGTCATCCGGATTCTGCAATCGACCCATCAGTGCAAAGGCGGGAATCTCGATGTCCGGCTTGATCTCCTCGCGGTATTCCTGGCCCTTGACCAGAACTCGCAGGCCCGGTTGCAACGCACCCAGTACATCCTGGCCAAAATCCACGCCACCAAAAACGGTCGACAACTGGCTATCACCCTGGGCCAGTTGGGCAATCACGTTTTCGGGGAACAAATCTTCCTTGGACAACCACCAGCTACCCAGATCACGATAGGCCACGATCTGTCCCAGCAAATCAGGAATTTCCAGCGGCGACGGAGCGCGACCCAGCGACTGGTTGCCGAAAAAGAACTCGCGGGCTTCGCGGAACGACTTGGCATCGAAGGGCAGCAAAGTCTTTAACGAAATAGCCTGTTCGTTAAACTGCAGCGCGGCCGACGCAAAATCGGCGCCCTCAATCGCTTCCAAAATGCCACCAAACAATAACTCATTGCCCGGATTTTCGGTTGTTCCGGCGAACAACTCGCCGGCCACTCCCGCATCACGAATCGTCTTGAGATTGACAAAGGCCCACGCATCATCGGCCGTTGATTGCGATGTTGCCGACGAAGCATACACCGGATTTCCCAACAGGATATCGTCCGTGGCTTCATCACCCATCACACCGTCGAGCAGGTTGTCAGCCATTTGTTTGGCGAACTCATTTTTGTTGGCCACGATGAACCACGTGCCAAAGCGGGCGATCAAAAAATCATCGAACTCAGCGAACTTGCCGCCGCGATACTCCTTGACTTCGAAAGCATCTTCGCCGGCGTTGTTTTTGACAAAGCCCAGCAAGACGCCAGCGGTCTTTTTCAGCAATTCCTCGTCGTCGGCCTGAAAGGCGATCCCTACGGCCTCGTTGCCCAGGTCTGCGCCGACAAACAAGCCGCCACTGGTCAACCGTTTGACGGCGGGCAGCCACTCCTCGCCAATTTGCGATTCCAGCAACGCCAGCGCGATGCGGCCGTTTTTCATTTCCGGTGTATTGAGTGCTTCCTGGACCGGCTCAAGGGCCTCGATTTCTGCGCGCAGCGGATGCTTCATGATCTTGTCGATTAATTCGCCGGGCTGATTGACACGAAGATAAACACTGGTCGATTCGGGAAAAATTCTCGCGCCCGCATCGGCTTGTCCGTCGGATTGAAGAGCCATCAGCGGCGTGTCAACAAGAACGGTTGCCAACACAATCAAAGCGAGGCAAGTCAGACAACAAGCCCGTGAAACCGACGACGTACGGGTAGCCCTGCGAGTAGCCATATCTCTCCCCCTGCGACTGAACCGGCAAACGGAAAACGGGACAAAAACCCGCGTCCGAATTTTACCAATGTGGTTGAATACTGATCAACGCTGTGTCGGGAATTACCGCCAAGGCAAAAAAACAGTTTCAGAATTCACACGAATTCCGTGACATCAACACTCCGTATAGCCCGTGCGATCAAGAAAACGAGGTCCCGTCGGCTGAAGGGGGACTTGAGTTGCCGACGGGACCTGTACTGTTGCGCGTTGATTGTGTGTTGGATACCGATGAACCAGTGATCTTGCAAAAAAACAAGGATGGCTTGTGATTTTTTCCGACAGGCCGAAACTCGCTTCTCTGTCATAGATACGCATTCCCCACACGTTGGTTACTGGAAAAATCTGAAATTCCCTTGTTCTGGCAGTTCAGGGTAAGCTGGACAGCAACCCTGTTTTCGCTGCCGTTAATTCTGGCTTTTCCATGTTTGGCCGAATTCAATCCACCGGCTGGAAGTACTCGCTTGCCATCGCGTTTAATCGAGTGGTTCCACGATTCCTGTTCCGCTGCCGTCGCTTCATTGTTTTTGACGCAGCACCACCGGAACAACTGTCAGGTGAAGTGGTCTTTGTCAGCTGGGCAAAGACCGAAGAAGAACTGCTTGCCGCGGAGCGTCTCACCGGCGCCCTGCGATCGCAGATTAGCGGCCCGGTCCGGGCGGCGATCGCCAGGGACGACCACAAAATCGTGGGAGGGTTGTGGTGTTGCGAAAGCAAATTTGAGGAAGCCGATCTGGGTGTGACCATCCAGCTAACCGACAATCAGTGTTGGTTATTCTCAGGGTATGTTGATCGTGACTATCGGCAGCGCGGAGTCTACAGCCAGCTAATTTCGTTTGTCATTCATCATCAAGGTTCGAGACAATGTCTGTTGGCAATCAATCCTGACAACCGGCGCTCCATGCAGGCTCATCGCCGATTGGGCATCTCTCCGCTCGGACGAGTCGTGTGTGCGAGATTTCTGGCCGCGGTGTGGGGCAGGGCATCCGGTGACATAACGGCCAACCGCAGTTGGACCAGTAA